>JBCCSR010000660.1:0-4071 GCA_039199865.1 Bacteroidota bacterium | reverse complement strand
GCTCGTTATTTGACCTTTGGCATCACGAATAAACTCAACCTTTTTGTAATTTCTATTCTTCGAAGTAAACAAATCCTTTTGAATCGCTTCCAAGGCGATCGCTTCGCGACGTGGATGTTGTAAAACAAGTTGATCACCTTTTATCGTAAGTGTATAGGTGGCCATTAATTCTCGAGAATAGAATACCCCTGGATAATCGGTGAGTTGGACATCGGTAAAACGAAACATCTGGATGGGTGCCCGGTCGTTGATGTAGAAATCTAATTTGGGCTCTCCATTTTTACCGGAATTAAAAACAACAGTAACATCCTCGGTATCGCCGAGCATTTTGAACTGATTGTGGGCGATGGGAACGAGCTTGGATTCGCTGGAAGTCGATCGATAATACATGAGGGTATCCCCCTTTAAATACAACTTTCGTTTGTACCCTTCCTCCGCTTCAAAGTATTGGCCCGTGAATGGCTCCAATTGCTGCTTTGACAAGCTAATGAATGTTTTGGGATCCGGCTCAAAAATCTCTTTTTTAGCAGATTCTTGCTCGGAGGAAAAATAATCATGGAGGTACAATTCTAGGAGAGCAACAAGCTGATTGAGAGGACTCATCGATGCCGCATTTCCCAGGAGGACTACCGCCAAGTCATGATCAGGAATCCGAGCAAAATAAGCTCGATAACCCGCATCAGAACCCGAATGAAAGAAAAGATTGATGCCTTCAAAGGTTCCAACAAATTGCCCCAGTGCATAGCCATTGACATTTCCATTGTTCAGCGCCGGAGCGGTATTGAGCTGATCAATCAGCGCCTGATTGCCTACTTTGAGTTGAGTAAAATTCATCGCCCAGCGTGCCATATCTTCGGCCGTAGTGAATAGACTGGTCGGTCCAACATTGGAAAAAGACAATACGCTTTTCTTGAGCTCCTCCCCTTCCCCCTGATAAGAATAAGCTCGATTCTTTACAATTTTTTCGTAATCGTCGTAAAACTGGGTGTTGACCATACCGAGTGGCTCAAAAATGCGTTCTTGGGTAAAACGAGCAAAAGATTGGCCGGAGACCCGCGCCACCACTTCGGCCAGTAAGGTAAAGCCGGTGTTGGAATAACTGTTCTTTTCTCCCGGTGTAAAGTTCAAGGCCTCCTGATGACAAACCAAATTCCAAATCTGTTCGGTCTTGATGACATCATCCAAGCGCCAGCCCGCCATTTCTAGCAAACGCCATTGATCCCGTAAGCCGCTGCGATGACTCGCTAGATGTTCCAACGTAATGGTGGTACCAAAATCTGGAACCTCTGGTAAGTATTTGCGAACATCGTCAGTCAAAGACAGTTGCCCCTCTTGCTCCAACAATAAAATGGCAAAAGCAGTAAATTGCTTTGATAAGGAAGCGGAATGGAAGATCGTTTGCGGAGTAATTGGAATGTCGTATTCTAGATTTGCGCTACCAAAACCTTTTGTGTAGACAATCGATTCGCCTTGGATCACCGCAACGGACATCCCCGGTTTGTTGGGATCATCCCAGGCCTGAAAGACCTCATCGATTTGTGCGGATGTAACTATTTGACTTTTGGGATTGGCCTTTTGGGCAAAAGCGTATTGCATCCCCAATAAATACAGTAAACTCAAGCCAATTATCTTTAATGTAATCTGTTTCATATTATTCTTGTTTTTATTGACTGTAGGGTGTGCTCTTTCCCTAGAGCAGTCCACTCTTGTAATGATGAAAAAATAAGTTGAAATGATTTATTTGCGTTTTCTCAGATAGATATCTCCTTTAAGGTTTTGCAGATTCATTTTCACTCCTCCCCCGTTGATATTTCCTCTGATCAATCTGTTATTGGTATCCGATTCGTATTCTGGAACGACATCAAAGTCTGTGTAAAAATCTCCTCTCAATGTTTTAGCGCGAAGGGTGGCATTGCTCGTGGCAGGCATCCTTACGTCAATGTCTCCATTCGACGTGAGAAGAGATATGGGATAGGATTGATCCAAGACTCCAAAGACCACCCTAACATTACCGTTGTCATTCTCGGCGACAATCGGGCCGGTGACATCGGTCAGCACAATGGTGCCGAGATGATTGATGGCTTCAATCTCCGCATGAAATCCATCAATGTAAATTTCATTATTGGCCAAACTCTCCACGGAAATATTAATGTCTTTGGGCAAGTGGATCACCAAATTTGCCTCGCGGCGTTCTCGAAGTCCTTTGACAATTAACAGGGCACCAGATTTTTGTATTTCCAACCCGTAAGCAGTATTGGCGCTACCTCGATTGGAAAGCCTCCTCAAACCGTTTGCTTGACCTTGATGGATATCCCTCACATTCTCAAACTCCTTGATCAAAAAGCTATTGCGCTCATGCGTTTTCAAAATGATGGTGGTTTCGGCACTGATGATCACCTTGCTAATGCCCTCCAAAGTCATTTCGTAATCCTGTGCCAAAAGCGGTAGGCTTAAGGTCCAGCAAAGTAAATAAAGGAATAGTCGATTCATCTCAAATAATTTGTTCTAGTTCTAAATGGATCTGCTCTTTGATGTAGTCGGGCATCTCCTCGTCCGTTAATACTTTTTTAATAATCGGAATGGATGCTTTCTCCTCTATCGTGACCAAAATTTGAATCAATTCGATTTGCATATGGGTGTTTTGCTCTTTCCCCAAGGTTTCCAAAAAGGCTCGTCTTACGATCATTTGATCGGCAAACCTTACCAAAGCATTCGCCGATGCCAAGCGAACGTTGACGTGCTGATCGTGATTCATTTTCGCAATGAGCAAATGTAAAACATCGGTATCCGGCTGATCCATTTTTTCAACATCACTCACTGCTTGTAAGCGCTTGGTAGCCGATTCATTATTGAGTAGCGAAAGGGTCGAGACCTTTTGTAGCTGTGCATTCTCTTTTGCCAAATGTACGATGTCAGCTTGAGCCGCGCGATGACTGTTGAATGAGCCCAAACAATAGCTAGCGATCATCAAGGCAAATACCGCTGCAATTCTCCAGACCACAAGAAGAGCAGATGGTTTGGACTTGGCAATGCTGCTCTGAAACTTATCCAAAGCGGCCTGCTCTCGCTCCAACATTTGCTCAAAGCCCATTTTTAAATCCTTATCCGGTAGCTCGAATGTAAATTGATGCAAATCCTTGAACAATGCCTCAAAGGCAGCTAATTCTCTACTACACTCCTCGCAAGTCGCCACGTGACCTTGTACCATCCGTTTACTTTCTTCGTCTAGCCCCTCCGATGGGGCGACAATGATTAAGTCTCTGATTTCTTTACAGTTCATGTTGTTGGGTATTTGCAAAATAAAATGCTTTCAACTTTCTCAGCGCTCGGTGCATTTTGGTTTTTAATGCGCCTTCATTAGAATTGGTAATCTCCGCAATTTCGCGATATTTCAAACCTTGGAATCGACTCATCACAATCAGTTCTCGATCACTCAAGCTCAAGCGATCCAAGGCTTGGTTCAATTGCTTGGTACAACCATTTCGCTTGGGCAGCTCGCCATCCCCATTTTCTGCTACCCATTGAAAATCGTGGAGATCTTGGGCCCGCTTCTTCGCGATTTGAAAATGGTCGTAACAGCGATTTCGAGCAATGGTATAAATCCAAGAAGAAAAGGTCGTCCGTTTGAAGGTGTGTTTGTGTTTTATCATTTTATAAAAAACATCTTGGGTAATATCCTTACTCGCCTCTTCATCTCTAGTCAATTGCAGCGCGAAGTTGTAAATCCTTACATGATAGCGATCAAATAAGTAGCGCATCACGGCGATTTCTCCTTCAACAACACGTTGCATGAGTTCTTCGTCTGTCAAGTCCTCCATTGGTTCACTTTTGTGGCGTTCTGCTTATAGTACTGAAGATTTAAAAAAGGTTACACAAAAAATGAAAATATGAAGTCAATACGCTTCTCGTTCCAACATTAGCAATAATGAAGAAAAGCAGATGGAGGGCCGGCGAAGTGCAATTGAAACCAGACTAGATGGGGGATTTTTTAATCTTGCAGACTTATTTCGGAAGATCGCTCACGGGGGGGAGGGACATTGTCAATCGTCATCAGCTGCCATGCTTTTTTAG
>JBCCSR010000659.1:0-4083 GCA_039199865.1 Bacteroidota bacterium | reverse complement strand
GACCCCTTCGGCAACCGCTGGATGAGCAATCTGTAAAAGCAGTGCACTGACTCCTCCCAAGAGTAGAGAAGGTTCGCGATAAATGCGCCAAGTGACGCTATCTGGTCCAAAAAAGCCTTGGGCTTGATTTGGAAATTGGGCTTGTAGGAATTGTAATTGACGTTCAAAGGCTGTACGACTCTGAGCGAGTGCTTCTTTTTCAGCATCACTAAGTTGGATATTGGCAAATGCGCAAGGGTTCATATTTTGATGATTTAAAAGTACTTTGAAATTCAAAGTAAAAAGACAAAAAAAATAGTCGCTTTTGGAAGTTGACTTTCTCTAGCTATTTCCCACCATGCCTCTACTCAAGGTTTTCGTTGTTTGATCAAGGCTTCTAGTGCATCGAGATGGTCATTGAATGCTTTTCTTCCTTCTTCGGTTACGGCATAAGTCGTATTGGGTTTTCTACCGACAAACTGCTTTTTGACTTGGATGTAGGCTTTGGCCTCCAATGTTTTTAAATGACTGGCTAGGTTACCATCGGTTAGATCGAGCATTTCTTTCAAGGTTTTGAAATCAACCCAATCATTGACCAATAAGATGGACATTACTCCTAGCCGAATCCGGTGATCAAACTCTTTTTTGATATTTGTCAGAATGTGTTTCATCCTTCAGCGTAACGATCGTATTTAAAATACATCAAAGTACCGTAAATTATGTGTAAAAAGCCAAAACCAATGGCCCAAAATTCTAAACCATAGCCCACATTGAATACTGCAATCAGTCCTAAAGCAATTTCGAGTAAGCCCAAATAACGGATGTCTGACAGGGTATACTTACTAGCATTGACACAAGCCATTCCGTAGAAAATTAGTGTTGCCGGAGCAACCAGTCCAAATTCGCCATGATACAATAAGCCCAGACAAAAAATGCCTCCAGCCGCTAAAGGAATCATCAAATTGCTGAGTAGGCGAATGGTGAGTGGATCCCATATTTTCTGGCCTTTTCTTTTGGCTTTTCTGGTGGTAAAGAATATGCCTGCCGCCAAAGCCAAGAGGAGTACCAAGGCAGCGTCCAAGAGAAAAAAAGTGAGGTAATCCATTCCCCATTTGTGGGCGGTTAGGGCCTCTACATAATATATTCGCTTGCCATCAAAGGGGCTAATATCCAAATACAGATAAACCGCAGCAGCCCCCAGCAAGGCAAAAATCCCCGCAGCTACGCCCGATAAACCACTTAGAGAAATAAAGCGGGAAGAGCGTTCCATCAAAGAACGGATTTCGCTGAGTGTTTCCAGATGTTTTGAATGATTATCCATTACCATAATGTAAGGTTAAAAGTACTTTGAAATTCAAAGTTAGCTGAAATCTATTAGAGATGCAACTGCTAGGCGCAAAATTTGATGGAAAAAATTGGAGACCAGGAACGGGACGACTAAACCAATGTGGTTTGAGATCATGGGTAGACAAAACACAAGGATTGGATAGATAGTGAAAATAAGTTATATTTGATCATATGGAAAAAGGGATTTTTATCAGTTATCGCCGCGCCGATAGTGCGGGAACCGCAGGTCGACTTAAGGACCATCTCGATCAGGCTTTTGGTGAAAAAAGGGTGTTTAAAGATGTGGAAGACATTCCAGCCGGAGCGGATTTTCGTAAGGTGATTGGTCATGAGCTGATGGCGAGTAAGGTCATTTTGATTTTGATGGGCCAACAGTACCTGACGCTCAAAGATACCGCTGGAAATGTCCGAATTTTTAGTGAGGATGATTATGTGAATATTGAGGCTTCTACTGCCCTGACCTTTAGAGATCAAAAAATGGTAGTACCGGTTTTGGTGAATGGGGCGATGATGCCTGCCCATGATCAATTGCCCGATAACATGAAAGAACTGGCTTACTTGAATGCAGTTAGCCTTTCTCATCAGAGTTGGCGGCCCGACGTTCAGAAACTGGTCCTGGAAATTAAAAAGTACCTCAAAGAAGATCAAACCCAAAGGAGAACCGAGCAGAAATCTACCGCAACGGCGGGTGCAGCTACTCAAAATCGTCGACCCAGAGGAACTTCGGCAACGGTTCCGCAGAAAAAGCAGGGTTCTTCTCTATGGAAAGGCGTTGGGATTGGTGTCTTTGCCGTCATTCTTTTCCTTGCATTCTTAGGCAGTTTGGTGGATGAGGAGCCCGGTGTCGATCCTGTAAAGGAGCCCCAAAATCTTGTGGGGACTGCTCCTACTTCTTCAGAGCAAGCCATTGTGAATAGCAATAGTAAGCAAACGGAGGAAGATCCTCAGGACTACGAGATTTCAGCAGAGCAGCATGAGCAGACAGAGCAAGTGCCTGCGCCTCCCAGCCAAGGGGAAAATTTTCAAACAGGCATTGTTGGCACTTGGGAGTTGCTGGGCTATGAAACCAACGGCGTCTTTGTCAATTTATCGGATGCCATGTCCGTCGCCTTGCAGCAGCCAGTAACGGCAAGAGAAGTGTATACTTTAGACGGGCACACCATTCAAGTGAGCTCTTACGTGAACGGCAATTACCTGCCCAATAATTCTTTGAACTATTCTATTAATGGCAATCAGTTTTTCTCTTCGGATGGCTTTAGAGGAACGATTCAATATATGGATCGTCAGGGCTTGAGGATCTATGATCCGAATATGCTTCAAGTCCGGCTTTATCGTCGTATTGAGTAAGCGGCAGGCTCAAAAGTCGAAGTAAATAATATCACAGTTATTCAAATCAGAATTGAGTACGATCTCCAATTTTTCTTCTCCATCCATCACGGTAATGGCAGCGGTGTTTGGCGGGTTACGGCCTAAATTATCCGCATAAAGTAGCAAGTAATTATTATTGGCTCCTCTTTCCAGTTCAATCTCAATTTCGTAGGGACTTCGACTCAGTAGGTGGTCTTTGACGAGCCAATTGCCCTTGTAGTTGATAGAGACAATATCTCCGTCAATTTTCTTATAATCATAAATTTTGAGGAGTAGTTTTTCGTTTTTGACCTTTAGTCTTTGTCCATATTTTATATTTCGAACGGTTACTTCTTCGGGGGGAGCTCCCGGTAAGTCTTCTTCTTTATCTACCCTCGGTGGTGGAATGTATCGGATAAAGCCTTTGCGTTGGCCTTGTTCGACTCGGGCTAGTCCATCGTGAAAATCGTAGGCCTTATCAAAAATGGCTTTGATGACCAACTCCCCTTTTGTATTGACATATCCCCATTTGCCATTTTTCTGAACTCTACCCAACTTTTCAGAAAAAGGGAACGTCTTTTGGTATACTGCTTCAATCGCTACTTTTCCCTCTCGATTTAGGTATCCCCATTTTTGCCCGATTTGTACTACTGCCAATTGATGGCTGTAGTTTTGCAGCATAGGATACTGGGGGTCGATAATGAATTGTCCTTTTGGATCAATGAAACCAAATTTTCGATTGACCTCTACTTTGGCGACCCCATTGATGAAGGAGCCCGCAGATTCAAAACGGGGAGGAATAGCGAAGCGGCCATGGATATCGAGATATCCCCATTTACCATTTTGTTTGGCGGCAAACAAGCCTTCCGAATAGCCTAGAATATATTCAAACTCCGTTTCGATCAGACAATGTCCTTTGGGATTGATGACTCCCCAATGTCCTTTGGTTTTAACTGGAGCATAACCCTGGGTAAATACGTTCGCCTCTTCAAACTTAGGCAACAGCAACCATTTCCCTTTGTTGTCAATGTATCCCCAAAGTCCGCGGTATTTGACACAGGCGATGCCCTCCTGAAAAGGACTCGTTACCTCAAATTTGGTAGGGATCACAAAATCTCCTTTTTGATTGATGAAACCGCTACGGGAGGACATTTTTTGGTAATCGGTAAAGCCAGCCGAGGCTACTCCTTCGGAAAAGGCATCGATAATGTTGAATTGGGGAGGAATGAAAATTTGGCCAGTCGTATCGATAAAACCTCTTTCTCGCCCCTTTTGAACAATAGCCAGCCCTCCATTGAAATCGTTGACGCGATCGAATTGATGGGTTTCAAAGGCCCATTCGTAATGCTGACTGTAGAGAGAAGGCAATAAGAGGAAACTGCAGAAAATGGATATGAGGGTATATTTCAT
>JBCCSR010000658.1:0-4088 GCA_039199865.1 Bacteroidota bacterium | reverse complement strand
GCTTTTTATAGGAATTAATAATCTTGGTCATCCACAAACAAAAATCCGATTATGAAATTCACCTTTTACGGACAGTCTAGTATGCTGGTAGAGATAGGAGGTACTCAACTCCTTTTCGATCCATTCATTAGTGCCAATCCTTTGGCTAAAGACATTGATGTAAACAGCATTTCAGCTGATTACATTCTTCTGTCACACGGTCATCAAGACCATGTACTTGACGCAGAGTCCATTGCACTCAGAACGGGAGCCAAATTGGTCTCCAATTATGAAATCGTCACTTGGTATGGCCAGAAGAATATTGAGGGCCATCCCATGAACCACGGTGGAAAATGGAAGTTTGATTTCGGAACAGTGAGATACGTCAATGCGGTCCACTCCAGCATTCTACCAGATGGTAGTTATGGGGGCAATCCAGGAGGTTTTGTCGTGGAAACAGAAGAAGGAAATTTCTACTTCGCCGGAGACACTGCACTCACGCTAGACATGCAACTCATCCCAATGACTTGCAAAGCGCTAGATATTGCCATTCTCCCAATCGGAGACAATTTCACCATGGGCTATGAGGATGCCGTCATTGCCAGCGATTTTATCAAATGCGATCGAATAATTGGTTGCCATTACGATACTTTTGGTTATATTACCATCGATCATGAGGCAGCTAAAAAAGCCTTTGCGGAGAGAGATAAAGAACTAATACTGCTCTCCGTCGGACAAAGCATGGAATTGTAATTTCTTTCAGGGCGTGAGTGTTCAAAAATTAAACATCATTGAAAATGGGAAAAGTTGTAGCAATAGCAAATCAAAAGGGCGGAGTAGGAAAAACTACAACGGCCATTAATCTGGCAGCCTGTCTGGCGATCCTGGAAAAAAAGGTATTATTGATCGATGCCGACCCTCAAGCCAATGCTACCTCAGGAGTTGGACATACCCAGGAAGTAGACATCAGCATCTACGATTGCTTGATCAATGAAAAAGATCCAAAATCGGCTATCGTAGAAACACCTACCCCCAATTTATACCTTTTGCCCTCACACATCAATTTGGTTGGTGCCGAAGTGGAATTGATCAATCGCTGGAGTCGGGAGTACGTTATGAAAAATATCATTGATCAGGTGAGAGATGACTATGACTACATCTTTATCGATTGCCTTCCTTCACTGGGTTTGGTAACCGTCAATGCCATCACTGCTGCCAATTCAGTAATTATCCCCGTGCAATGTGAGTTTTTCGCCTTGGAAGGGCTAGGAAAACTAATGAATACCATCGGTTTGGTCAAAAAACAGTTGAATACCGAATTGCAGGTGGAAGGCATTTTATTGTCTATGTACGACAAACGATTGCGTTTGGCAAACGAAGTAGTAAGTCAGGTGAGAAAATACTTCAAAGGACAAGTTTTCGAAACCATCATCCATCGCAATTCCAAGGTCAGTGAAGCGCCCAATACGCACTCGCCAGTCATTTTGTACGATGCCACCAGCAAGGGAAGTATCAACTTCCTCAATTTGGCTAAAGAGTTTTTGAACAACAACAAGGATGCGATTCAACTCAAAACACACAGCGAGGAAAAAGACAAAAAAAAGAAAGTAGGATAAAAGACTAAAGTCTATAAGATTTTGAATAAGTTATGGCCAAAAAAGTAAAAAAGTCAGAATTGGGAAAAGGCATTGGAGCATTGCTTTCCTCATTTGATAGCAATTTGAGTACGCCGCCTCCCCAGGAGGTCGTCAAAGATTTAACAAGCAATGTTGCATCCATCTCGATTGAACACATTGAAGTCAACCCTTTTCAACCTCGAAAAGCATTTGACGAAACGGCCCTACAGGAATTAAGTGAATCCCTTAAGGTCCACGGCCTTATCCAACCCATTACAGTCCGCCGAATGGGAGATCATCAATATCAATTGATTTCTGGTGAACGGCGTTTCCGAGCGTCCAAACTGGCCGGCCTCAAAGAAATCCCAGCCTATGTTCGGCTTGCCAATGATCAGGAAATGCTGGAAATGGCTTTGGTGGAAAACATCCAAAGAGAACAGCTCAATGCCATGGAGGTCGCCTTTACCTACCAACGCTTGATTGACGAATGCAAACTGACACACGAAGCGCTCGCAGAGCGAGTGGGTAAAAGTAGAGTATCCATTACCAATTACATTCGCTTGTTGGCACTTCCCCCCAATATTCAAAAAGCCATCAAGACCAAGGCAATCAGTATGGGACATGCCAGAGCACTAGCTGGGGTAGACAATTTAGAGTTGCAATTGATTCTCTTCTCTCGTACCGTCAATGATAAGTTATCCGTTCGGGATTTGGAAAAATTAATTGCCAGCTATCGCGAACCGAGTAAGGTTTCCAAAAGTGGCGATAATCTTCCAGAAGAATACCAGAGAGTAAAAGACAACTTACGCAATTATCTGAGCGCCAAGGTCGATTTGAAACGCAAGAAATCTGGTAAGGGACAAATTATTATTCCTTTTTCCTCTTATCGGGATCTCAATCGGATTCTCGATCTGATCGAAGAATGATAACATCTCTTGTATTTTCTCGTTCTTTCTTTATGAAACGCACGTTAACATTCATCGCCCTTTTCCTCTTCACTTTAAGCATCCCGCTGTTAAGCCAAGCCCCTGATTCTTTAAACCAAAGGGTAGATAGCATTTTAGTTGATGGAGGTGAAGTTTTACCACCACCTATCGTCTTACGAGATACCAGCCAAAGTAAAAAGAAAAGAGGCTTTATCAAAAGATGGTTTAAGGATGATTATCCCTCACCGAAGAAAGCGACTTTGATGTCATTGGCCTTGCCCGGTAGTGGTCAAATCTACAACAAACAATACTGGAAGTTACCGATCGTTTATGGAGCCTATGCTTGGGCCATCAACAATATTATTGTCAATAGAAGCCAATACATCAGCTTTAGAGATGCGCTTGTCGCTCGATTGGATGATGACGAAACGACCGTTGACACCCAATATGAAGGCATCTACGATGATGCCAGTGTTCGACGTTTCAAAAATAGCTTCCAAAGTAAAATGGAGGTAGGCTGGATCCTCATGATCGGGGTGCACATCTTTCAAACTGCCGATACCTTTGTTTTTGCCCATCTCAGAAGTTTTGATGTAGATGAAGATCTGAGTATTCGCGTTGATCCCATGATTCAATATACGCCCAACTCCTCCGGTAATTTTACACTCAATGTTTCTTTCCAATTCAAATCACCACCACCGCCACCACCGATTCTATTTTTTGGCAAATAAGTTTTTTTCGCTCAAGCGAAATGGCTTCCACATTAAAGAACTTTGCAAACCAAGACTTGGTGAACTAAGGAGCGAATCCCCTTCCCAAAAGGATTTATTTTTTAGCCTGCCTTAATTTTTAACTCTGCGTTTTTAATTGTTAATTGTGGACCCTTAATTGATCTTTAGTGATTAACCATTTGTTTTGAAGCCAATTTTTATTTTTTTCCGTTTCATTCTTTTCTACTTTCGAGCGACGACTCGTTATCGAGTACATTCTCCTTTTGTCTTCGATTTCATTCAATCTGTTTTGGAAGACGATCGAAACTATTATGTTTTTCCAAAATTAGAAAAGCTCAGAAAAGCGCTGTTGAATAATAAAAACCGCATTGAAGTGACAGACTTTGGTGCCGGATCGCAGGTCATCAACAGTCAGCAAAGGCAAATTAGTCAAATGGCCAAATCCTCCCTCACGCCTCCACCCTACTGCCAATTGCTTTTTAGATTGATCGTCTATTATCGTCCCAAGTATCTCTTGGAGCTCGGAACTTCTTTTGGTATTTCCACCCTCTATCAAGCAATGACGGATACCCAAAGTCGAATGATTACCATCGAAGGATGCGAAAAAGTAGCCAACATTGCCTGCAATCACTTTCAACTACTCGGTGCCAAAAACATTCAACTGATCAATGGCCCCTTTGACGAAAGATTACCACAAGCCTTGAAACAATTGAAACAACTCGACTGAATCTAGCTGAACCCTATTTAGAAAAGGGCCACAATCTGGTTATGGACAACTACTATAACAGCCCAGCGCTTTCTCTTGCCTTATTGGAACAAAATACCGGTAGCTATGG
>JBCCSR010000657.1:0-4095 GCA_039199865.1 Bacteroidota bacterium | reverse complement strand
TGGACTGCCCATCAAAGAGGTATTCGAAAAAGTAGAACTGCCCAGTGATAAGATTGAGGTTAGTTTCTTTAATGAAGGCGCAGGTTTGATCCGCAAAGAGAAAAGCAGCCGTTTAAAAAAGATCCTCAAATTCAATGGGGTATTTACCAACCTGACCAATGAGGAGATTGCCCTGCTCAATGCAACGATTGCCGTTTTTGGTCCTTTTAAAAAGCATTTGACTAGTGCGGGTTTCGACATCAATTGTACCATCCGAAAAGGAGAAAGTTTACCTATCAATTTTTTAATTGATGCCGCCAGCATTAAGGCCTATTTATTTCACAACATCGAGTACGATACGGAGTCCTTGATGATGGATGATTTGTTGAGTCGAATCGAATTGGATTTGCATGGTCTTAGTCTGGAGAAGAAAACCAAATATTTTGAGCCCTGTCAGATTGGAAATGCCGCTCGTAGAAGCCCTTTTCGAACCTATGATTATCAAAAAGATTTTCCAGTAGATGCCTTGAAAAAGGAGAACGGGAAAACCGTTGAGATCCATTTTGGACCCGCTCACTTCCCCGCCGAGGAATCAGATGAACCCATCCAAATGTTTCGTTAGCAAGCCCTAATTGGATAGGACTGGAAATACCAGTCCTGCTAGTCTTTCAAAATATCAATGAGAAAATGAAAATTGAATTCAACATTCACTATCACACCACTCCTGGACAGCATATTTGTTTGATTGGAGTCCAGGCCAACCCGGCGCAGTCGGCACAAGAAGTTCCGTTAAAAATGGATTATATTGCCGATGGTCACTGGTCCTGCGAGCTGACTTTTGACGCAACGAATCAACAATTGGCTTACAAATATGCTTTACTCGATGTCGGTGGTACCCTGCGCGAAGAATGGGGAGCTTTTCGTCAGTTGAATCTGAATACATTTAAGACAGATCGTGTCTTGCTCCGCGATCAATGGCGGGCACCATCCAAAGCAGAGATGGCCATGTATAGCTCTTCCTTTAAAAATGTGCTGTTGCCACCAAACGATAAAGTCAAGGGAACCAGTACCAGGGCCAAACAAAAGCTACAATTCAACATCGAGGTTTCTCGCATTAGTGCAGCTTATCAAGTTTGTATCACAGGCAATCAAGATGTATTGGGGCAGTGGGGAGCAGAACCCCCACTATTATTGGCTTGTGGAAGGAATTTTCCCAAATGGACCGCTTCGATCAATTTGTCATCCGTCCGTTTTCCATTGGAGTATAAATATGGATTGTACGAAATCGCTACCAAGAAAGTTGTATGCCTGGAACAAGGAGAAAATCGAGAACTGGCTTTGCCAGCTTCGCTTGCTGCTACGGATGCTTTCGTACTCAATGACAATTCTTTTCGCTATCCGGTAGCGCATTGGAAAGGGGCGGGCGTTGCTGTTCCAGTCTTTTCCTTACGGAGTTCCTCCAGTAATGGGGTAGGAGATTTTAAGGATTTGCAAGCCTTTGTCACTTGGGCAAAAACCGTGGGGATGAAGATGGTGCAAATTCTTCCGGTCAACGAAACCATCGCGGTTCACAACTGGTTGGATTCCTATCCTTACAAATCTATTTCGGTGATGGCCTTGCATCCCATTTATTTGAATTTGGAAAAGATGGGTCGGTTGAAAAATGTAGCGCAGCGAAAGCGTTTTACCGAGGCTTTTGCCGAACTCAATGCCAGCCCTTTTGTACGTTATCCCGAAGTCATGGAATGGAAGTCTCAGTACTTCAAGCAACTCTTTGATCAGGAAAAAGCCACTTTTTTCAAGAAGAAAGCTTATCAGACTTTTTTCAAAAAAAATGAGTCCTGGCTCTTGCCTTACGCGGCCTTTACCTTTTTGAGAGATCAGCATCAAAGTGCAGATTTTAGAAGTTGGAAAAATCATAGCCAGTACGATGAAGTGGCCATCAAAAAACTGAGCAACAAAAAGTCCAAACACTGGGAGGACATTGCCATTCATTATTTTATTCAGTTTCATCTTGACCAACAACTAGCCGAAGTCACCCATTTTGCTAGGGAAAATGGTATCCTACTTAAAGGAGACATTCCCATTGGGATTAGTCCCAATAGCGTTGAGGCTTGGACCGAACCCCATCTGTTTCACTTGGATGCTCAAGCAGGGGCACCACCAGATGATTTTGCCATCAAAGGACAGAATTGGGGTTTCCCGACCTACAACTGGGAGGCCATGGCCAAGGAAAATTACCAGTGGTGGATCAATCGACTACAAAAGATGGCGGCCTACTTTGATGCCTATCGAATCGATCACATTCTGGGATTCTTTAGAATTTGGGAAGTCCCCATTCATGCCGTCGAAGCGGTGTTGGGCTATTTCAATCCCGCATTGCCGATGACCACCCAAGAGATGGCCTCTTTTGGTTTAGCTTTCGATCCGGTTCGAATGGCTCAACCCTATATTCGCCATCATTTGCTGGCCCCACTATTTGGTGATGAGGTGCCAATGGTATTGGAGCAGTTTCTCGATGAGCAAGCTCCCGGACATTACAAGATGAAGCCCGCTTTCGATACTCAGAAGAAAGTCAACGCGTATTTCTTAAATGGGATCGAAGAAGAAGCACTTGAAGCACGAGATCGAAAAATTAGGGATGGTTTGTTTGATCTCATCGCCAATGTGTTGTTTATTCAAACGGGCCCTGATGCTTGGCAACCCAGGATTATGATCAAGAATACCTCTTCTTTTGAGGAATTGGACGATACGACCCAAAAGCAATTGGACAACTTGTACATCCACTTTTTCTATCGACGGCACAATGATTTTTGGTATGGTCAGGGAATGGAAAAACTGCCAGCCATCATCAGCGCTAGTGATATGTTGGTGTGTGGAGAAGATTTGGGGATGGTGCCCGACTGTGTCCCTCCCGTCATGGATCACCTAAATATTTTATCGCTTGAAATACAGCGAATGTCCAAGAAACCAGCAGTACGTTTTGCCCATCCTGCCCAAGCTCCTTACTTATCCGTCTGTACGACTTCTACCCACGATATGCCAACCATTCGGGGCTGGTGGGAGGAAGATCGAGCACTCATTCAACAGTTTTACAATGGGGAACTGGGCAATGATGGTTCGGCTCCCTATTTTGCCGAGCCTTGGGTTTGTCGGCAAATGATTGAACAACATTTGCATTCCGCGGCGATGTGGGTGACCTTACCGATTCAAGACTTTTTGGCAATAGATGGGGCGCTGCGCTGGGAGGATACGCAGGAAGAGCAAATCAATCAACCGAGCAATATCCGTCACAAATGGAGATACCGAATGAAACAGTCTATTGAGGAATTGGCTGAAGCGGAGGAGTTTAATGCCTTATTGGCGCATTTGATCCATGGATCTGGTCGAAATTCTCCATTTTAACCAATATTTAAGACCCCTGAAGCTTGGAGAGATTTTGATGTTTAGCAAAACTTAGTTAAATTCCGTACCGTGAGATGGAGGCCCATGGTCTGTTTACAAAACAAAATTTTACTAAAGCAATTTTTAGAGCCTGAGATGTATTTTTGCCAGACTGAAACATTCGATTTGCTCTTGAGATACCTTGAAATTATGAGAAAATTTCTATTCGTTTTACTTGTATTTATTGTCGTCAACTTAAATGGCCAATCCATTATCCTCTTAGAGAATCCTTCCTTTGAAGACGCCGTGACTGGTTATTCTATGATTCCTGAAAATTGGACTGATTGTGGCTTTGAAGGCGAATCTCCTCCTGATATTTTTTCTGGAAATGGCATTCACTTCGGCCTTTCTCGAAAAGCTAAAAACGGTAAAAATGCAGTTTGCATGATTAGCCGGATTGACAACACTTGGGAGGGATTGGGGCAAAAATTACCCTATGCATTGGAAAAGGGGAAAGTCCACTTTTTACACCTTTATGCCATGCGTTCTCCGGAGTATTTGGCAACAGATCGATTGACTGGTGATAAAGAAAACTTCAATCAAGCACTACAATTGTATCTTTGGGGGTCGAATGAAGCCTGTGAAAGCAAAGCCTTACTGGGGGTTTCTCAGATGGTGGAGAACGAGTATTGGGAAAAAGTCAATTTTGCGTTTATCCCCGATGATGCCTAT
>JBCCSR010000656.1:0-4102 GCA_039199865.1 Bacteroidota bacterium | reverse complement strand
GATCCAAACTTCCTCGTAGGCAAGGTTGTGAGAGTCGGGCGTAGTTTGGAGGGTATGGGTAGGCTACAGGATTCGTATATCTAGATGGCTGATGCAGGGCTTGCACCCAAGGAGGAAAGCCATCATTTCCAAGGAATTAGGAACAGATGGAAGAGCAAAAGTTTAAGTCAGTTCGTTTACAAAGACAAAATTTTGACCTATATTGGGTCCATAACAACTGCTAAACATCTATGAAAAGACAATTGTAGTGGAGCAATGCACCAGCTACAAGCAATACTTTGTATCAAAGATTTATAACGTAGCAGGCTAAAATCAAATGAACCCCGTTAATCTATTCATTTCACATGTATCCAAGGATGAGGAGTACAAAGACCAATTGCTCAGGCATTTGAGCAGCCTGATACGTAAGGGATGGATCGAGGCGTGGCATTACCAAAAGGTGGGTCTGGGAAAAGAAAAAGAAGCCACGATTCGAGCAGCGCTCAACGGAGCGGAAATCATCCTTTTCTTAATTAGTGCCGACTTTATGGCCAATGACGAAATTCAAGCAAGGGATGTCCGAATGGCCGTTCAGCGGAGTCACAATCAGCAGACCATCGTTCTCCCCATTCTCATCCGAGCATGTGACTATTCGAGTGAAGAACTCGAACCCTTTCAGGCTAAAGCCTTGCCCAAAGATAAGAATGCCATCTGTTCTTGGGACAGTCGAGATGCCGCCTGGTTGAATGTTGTCAATGGCATTTCGGAGGCAGTCCGACAAATTAGAGGCAATGCACTCGAGTCCATAGCGGAAGAAGAAGTGGGACCAACACCGACCGTAGTCGATACCGGCATTGTCACTGACGATAAAAAAACACTCAGCAGTTTTCACCGATTTACTTGTGATCGGATCCAACACAGCCAGGATTTCAAAGATGTGTTCAATAAAAAGGAGCGAACTCAGTTTTTCTATCTCTACGGAGGAGACATGCAATCCCATTTGGGCATGTTCAATCGCATCACCTATGATCTGGAAGGTCGAATGCAGGACTATTTGAATCCTGGACTGCGTTACGAACATCAGGCCCTGCGCATTGAATTGACTTTTGATCCGAGTGATGATATGAAGTACTACAAAGAAAATGTGCTCAAAAGTTTGTTTGCCGGTTTTTGTATTCCCGTCAATGAGCATGGGCCACTCACGGAAAAAGACCTTGCCTTTGCCTATCAAAAAAGTGCCAACCTCAAAGGACTCAAGCCAACGGACTACGCTTGTATTTTCATCAGCATTAGTGATTACGAATGGCATCCCGAGCTTACGCCTGGGCTTACCCGTTGGTTCATCAACGATTTTTGCAATTGTCGACTTCCACTGGATGCCCCCAATTTTCTCTTTTTCTTTGCCATTAAATACGAGGATGAAGACGAAGAGTTGAAAGAGGAAATAGAAGACATCATTGGACAAAGCAAAAATATCAAACGCATTTCCGAACTCAATATGGTGCGTAGACGAGACATTCGAGGTTGGTTCAACAAATACGCTATGGTTGCACCCAATGGTCGCGAGCGCAAAGCCCTAATGAAATTTCATTTTAATCAAGAAAAAGAGTTTTACATGGATGATGTTGAAATCGCCTTCCAACAAATCATAGACGAATACAATCAAACACAACAATAGCATTCATTCTCCACTAAAGTAATGCCACAAAAATCAATACCATGAGTGAAATCAATATTCGCATTCCCAAAATCATCAAAACAGATTTCAAGGCCGAGGATTACATTCTTCACGAAGAATTGAAAAATGCCATTGAAGTGGCCATTGCCCTCAACCAACCGCTTCTACTCACGGGAGAGCCCGGAACGGGGAAGACCAAATTAGCGTACAAGGTCGCCAAAGAATTGGCCAAGGATCAAAGTACTGGGTTTGCTTTCGAAGCAAGTCCCTCTGTCTTTTACACCAAAACGACTTCTAGTGCCCGCGATTTGTTTTATACTTATGATGCCCTCCTGCACTTTCAAGCCGCCAATCTAAAAAAGGAGGGAGAAGCAGTACAGGCACCGACGGCTGATTTTATTCATCTACAAGCCTTTGGAAAAGCCATTGCCAATACCAATCCCAGGAAAGTAGATACTTCACTCTTCAAAACTCAACTGTCCGAGCATCCCATCAGTACCGTTGTATTGGTGGATGAAATTGACAAAGCGCCCCGAGATTTCACCAATGATATTTTAAATGAGATCGAGAATTACCATTTCCAAATTCGGGAGCAAGACAATTATACGATTGATCGCGATGATCAACAACGGATTTTTGTAATCATGACCAGCAACTCAGAAAAAAATCTACCCGATGCTTTTCTACGCCGTTGTGTTTTCTATAACATTCCTTTTCCAAAAGAAGAACTCTTGCTAGAAATTGCGCAAACTCAGCTGGGACAGGAGACCAAATTCACCGAGGAACTACTAAGTGATTTGATTAAAAAGTTCAATGCCATCCGCCAGCAGTCTGTAAGAAAACCACCTGCTACAGCAGAGCTCATTGCCTGGCTACGCATCCTGGAACTACAAGGATTTGTGGAAAAAGGCGTGGAAGAACAAAAAGCGCAACTACTCAACAATTTATCCATTTTGGTAAAAACACGGGAAGACCTTGAAGCCGTAAAAGGTATTTTTTAGTCCCAAAACAACAACACTATAGCAACGGAAAAACAACATATTCCCCTCCCGCTCGAAACCTTGTTTCGTCGATTGGAACTAGCTGGTTTTCAAATTAGCCTAGCCACTCGTTTGCGTGCGTTAAAAGTACTGAGTGGACCTGGGAAGGAGTTGTTGCAGGAACCCAGAAAACTCAAATCTTTCCTTTGTCCAATCATTGCCCGTACACCGGCAGAACAAGAACGCTTCTACGATTTGTTCGATGCTTATGCGGATGATCTTTTCAAACCACTGAAGCCATCCAAAGATAGCATCAAAGCTCCTCATCAACAGTCAGAGGAGATTTTGAAAAAAATTCCCCATTGGTTTTGGTATCTGCTATCTGCGATGGGCTTCCTGTGCTTGGCTTTGATTTTGTATCAAACCGAAGCCCCCCAGCCGAAGCCCCCCAAAGCCTTTTTCCGACACGACCGTAGTGTAAAAGTTGGGGATTCCCTCTACATCACCAATCAATCGGAAGAACTGGACACCTCCCATTACGATTTTATCTGGGAGATCTTGGATAGTGAAACGGGAAGGACCGAGATAAAGGAAGAAAACACCTTTCACTGGCATTACTTTGCACACGGAAAAGGGGATGCTGATCGCAAAATCATTCGCCTAAGTGTACAACACAAAAGTCGGCAAGACAGCATTCATCGTTATGAATCGGATTTTGAAATCCACTGTACACAGCCTCCGAATATCCTCGACATTATTGCTCCAACCGCAATTGCAGAAGGGGAAACGCCTGAGTTCAAAGCCAGCATGAGTGATGAAAAAAGTTATCGCTATTTTTGGGACTTCGGACAGGGTATCGTCAAAGAAGGTGCAAGTGCTCAACATCGTTTTGACAAGCAAGGCAATTACACTGTCATCCTATCCGTCCAAGATGAAAATGCTGTGGGAGTTTGTCGAACAGAAAGAAGTCATCAACTTACGGTAGGGACGCAAAAAGCCTATCTGACTGCAAAGCCCTTGTACCGCGATCGCTTTAATATCATTGCTCAATTTGCTACGGGCACCTGGCTCCTCCTCGGCTTACTCTTGCTGAGTATTTTGTACTATTTGTGGAAATGGTCTGGGCGCAAGGCATTGCCTCCGAAAAAAAAGACGAAAAGTCTAGAAGATTATCGAGAGCAATTTCAGTCTCTGGATCGCGCTCCTTACTTCATTCCCTTCCGTTCAAAAAATGGACAAATTCGTTCCGAGCGCGATTTGTTCCGCTTTGCAGATGTGCTCCGGCAAAGACAAGAAGGCTTACGCAAATTTGTCGATGTCCCCCGTACCATTCAACGAACCATCAATGGGGGTGGTTTTCCGCAAATAGCTTTGGCTACCCAAACCCAACCATCGGAATATCTCTTTTTGATCGACGAGCAATCCCCTCATAGTCATCAAAGCAAACTGTTTGAGTACTTGGCTG
>JBCCSR010000655.1:0-4112 GCA_039199865.1 Bacteroidota bacterium | reverse complement strand
TTGGGATAAATGCAGGAAGATCCCAAAAACATCAATTTTTTCACTCCGTTGAGATAGGCCGCATGAATCACATTGTTTTGGATCATGAGGTTATCGTAAATAAAAGCGCCCCGATAGGTATTGTTGGCTAAGATTCCTCCGACTTTGGCCGCAGCCAAAAAGACGTAGTCTGGTTTTTCTTCGGCAAAAAAGGCCTCGACAGCGGCTTGATTGCGAAGATCCAATTCCGCTGAAGTACGCAAAACAAAATGCTGAAAGCCTTCTTTTTGCAATTTTCTATGCAGGGCAGAACCTACCATCCCTCGATGGCCGGCAATGTATATTTTGGCATTTTTCTCCATGTTTTTTCCTTGTGAATTTTGATAGACATTATTCTGAGACAATGTCTAATGCTCTTTTAAAAATTGATGTTTCTACAGAAAACGAAGATCAAACACTTCACAAATTTACTCAAATTCGTTCTTCACCTCGAAACCCGCATTTTTCAATAGTTGATCTCGCCGGAATAAATCGATGTCTGCAATTACCATTTCACTACACATCGTTTCCAGATCGTATTTGGGGGTCCAGCCCAGTTTTTGTTGTGCCTTAGAAGAATCTCCAATCAGTAATTCTACCTCCGTAGGCCGATAATATTTGGGATCAACGGCAACGACTTCTTGACCTACCAAAATTCCGTATTCAGGATTGGAGATACTTTTAACGATCGCAATTTCATTTTCTTGTGTTCCGCTAAACTCCAGCTCAACCCCTATTTCTTTAAATGACATTTTGACAAAATCACGGACACTGGTCGTCACGCCAGTGGCAATCACCCAATCTTCCGCCTCATCTTGCTGCAAAATTCGCCACATGCATTCCACATAATCCTTGGCATGCCCCCAATCGCGCTTGGCGTCCAAATTACCAAGATAGACTTTATCTTGTAGGCCCAAAGCAATTTTGGCCACTGCCCGAGTAATTTTTCTGGTGACAAAGGTTTCTCCCCTTAGTGGAGATTCATGATTAAACAAGATGCCATTACAAGCAAACATGTCGTAAGCTTCCCGGTAGTTGACGGTAATCCAGTAAGCATACATTTTGGCTACAGCATAGGGAGATCGAGGATAAAATGGAGTCGTCTCCGATTGGGGGACCTCCTGTACCAAACCGTATAACTCGGAGGCAGAGGCTTGGTAAATCTTGGTTTTTTGGGTCAAACCGAGCAAACGAACTGCTTCCAGAATACGCAGTGTCCCTACTCCATCTACATCAGCCGTATACTCTGGTGAGTCAAAACTTACTTTGACGTGGGACATTGCCCCCAGATTGTAGATTTCATCGGGCTGTACCTCCTGAATGATTCGGATGATATTGGTAGAGTCTGACAAATCTCCATAGTGCAAAATAAAATTGCGATTATCCACATGAGGGTCTTGATACAAATGATCAATCCGAGCAGTATTAAACAAAGAGGCCCGGCGTTTGATACCGTGTACGACATATCCTTTGTTCAGCAAAAATTCGGATAAATACGCTCCATCTTGACCGGTAATGCCCGTGATAAGTGCTACTTTGTCATTCATTTTTTTACTAATTTTTTTCTTGTGATGGTATTAAGCTCAGAGATAGCCAATCAATATATTCGGATACAATAAAGAGTGCCGATTGAAAAGCGGAACGAATTTGATCAGATAATCAAATAAATCTTTGGCCTAGCAATATTTTAGGATTTGATGATTATAGTTTCACTTTAGTTTTCCTACATTTGTCCGGAAAAAATAAGATTTCATTTCCATTAGCAGACAAGCAATAAGGGCAAGATCTGTGGTCAGTATTTCTGAATGAGAGCATTGCCACCCAAATAAAATGTCGAAAAAAGAGATTTACAGAAGCTATTGTGGCGCAAATAAGGAATTGCCTATCTTTCTTCAGGACTGGTGGTTAGACATTGTTTGTGGTGAAGACAACTGGGATGTATCCCTTTCTTTTCACAAAGACGGCAGCATACGCGGGGTGTGGCCCTATTACATTCAAAAATTGATGGGCTTTCGCATTTCGAAACATCCCGAGCTCACCCCATTTCTCGGCGTCTATATCGATTATCCTAAAGATATGAGCCGCCAGAGTCGCCGATCCAGTTTTGAGCGCAAGACCATGTACGAATTGGTCAAGCATATGCCTTCTTTTCTCTACTTTCGGCAAAACTTCTTTCCAGAATTCAACAACTGGCTTCCCCTCTTTTGGAGAAAATACCATCAGACTTCTTACTACACTTATCTGCTTTCACTCAAAGCATCTGAAGAAACACTGTATCAAAATATTGATTACAAGCGCAAGCGACAAATCAAGAAAGCCCTACAATTTTATCAAGTCATTAGCTCCGACGATTATCAGGCCATCTACAAGATCAATAAGGCTTCTTATGAGCGGAAAGGAATGGCGATGCCCTATCAATTCGAAACCCTAAAGCAATTGGATGAGATCTTGTTCAAGAAAAAGGCCAGAAAAATCTATCTGTGCATCGACGAACAAAAACGAGTGGTCGCTGGGGCATATATCGTAAAAGATTATCAAAAGGCCTACTATCTCCTGGGAGGGGTCGATCTTAGCCAAAAAGTACATTATCCGATGTCCTTGGTCTTTTGGCACATCATCAAAGAGATGAGAAAAGAAGTCGACATTTTTGACTTTGAAGGCTCGGTTGCCCGAAAAATTGAGCGCGTGTTTCGCGACTATGGTGGTCAACGCAGCCCCTTTTATGTGATTACCAAAACCCGAAGCCGACTAGCAGATATGGCCTACCTGATTTTTAAGGGGCGACGACTCAGCTAATCCACAACCCTCCTTTGCCATTTTTGCTCAAAACTTGCAATCTCCTCCTGGCTGTAAAAATGTTGCATGTATTTGGATTGGTAAAGCTGATCTAGCATCCGCGAAGAAGGTAAGTATTGCTTTTTGAAGTCGCGGTAAATCTCAGCATACCAGTTGTTGTCACTACTGTTGGCCCGCAATAAACGGAAATCGTCCATTTCCATAAAATCGCCAATTACTTTTTCCAAATTTTGAAGTTTTTCCATTTGGAGCAAAAGTATTTGAAAATGATCCTGCTCAATGATGCAATAGCCACTTTGTTGATCAAATGGATATTGATAAACGTCAACTCCCGTCGTCACTCCAAATTCTTCATCAAACCAATGGATGGGACCTAAAGGGTTGATCAGGTCCGCTTTCCCTTTTTCGATGATCTGATGCAAAGTCCAATTCTGACCTTTAATATTTTCGCCTTTTCCAGGGCGCAAAGTATGGTAAAGCAAATATTCCAAATTAAAAAAGGCCAGTGATACATTTCGGCCAAGGGGATCTCTGACCAAACTAATCACTTTACAAGGTTTCCGTCTAGCCCGCAATAAAATGCTAATCAAGCGTCGAAACAAACGGCCAGAGAGATTCCAACTTTTTTTATTGAAAAAATGCGCTTCGTCTCCCCCAAAGTAGTGCTTGCTACTGACTTGCAGGCCTCTTTTCTCCAAACTGTGTGACAAAGAATTGGAGCCCACTTTTCCCATCGAATAGATCAATACATCCGTTTCTAGGTACTGCCTGATCGATCGAAAGTAGTATGAGATCCTGCCAATCAATTCAGAGGATTAAGAGCAAAACCTGAGGCTCACCAAGTTTGATGACCAAACTTCTTGAGGGTATTTTTATATTTATCCCATTCGCCAATATCTGACCAAGCACCATCATTAACAGGAAACAAGCCCACTCTCCCCTCACGCGCCATCACCTTGTCGATTAAATCCGTGATGTGAAAAAATTGATCTTTGGGAATTTCTGCCAAAAGGTGAGGTTCGAGAATGTACATTCCTGCATTGACATAAAAAGTAAAGGTCGGCTTTTCTTTCAAAGATTTGACCAATCCCCCTTTACCCGCCTCAATCGTACCGTAGGGAATTTTAAAGTTTTTAATGACTGAAACAAGGGTAATTTCATTTTTATTCTCTCGATGGTAGCTCAGTATTTCCGTATAATCCTGATCAATTAGAATATCGCAATTGGACACAAAAAAGGTGGAAGAAATCTGATCGTTCAATAAGTGTAGGCTCCCTGCGGTCCCCAGCGGTTTGTCT
>JBCCSR010000654.1:0-4112 GCA_039199865.1 Bacteroidota bacterium | reverse complement strand
GCGAGATAGGCTTGCTGGAACATCTTTTCAAAGCGGACCTTAGGTGCCAACTTTTCCTCGTAGGCGATGCTAAAGACTTTCTGTTCAAAGTATTGACTACTCTTCTTGAGCGCTTTTAGCATGATTTCCTCTTTATTGCTAAAATGATGATAAAATACTCCTTTGGTCATTCCCGTAGCTTTTGCCAAATCAGCCATTGAGGTACGGTAATAGCCTTGGCGACGAAAAACTTCGATACTGGCAATTAAAATGGCTTCAACGGTTGTTTTTTGAATTGGCATATACTGAACGATTGGCATGTAAAAATAATACTTTTTCAGAAGAATACCAAAAGTAAGCCCTTGAATTCTCTTCTAGCCCTTTGTGGTACAGTTTAATAATTGCTTTGAATTTCCTAAATTGCTTGGATGAAAAACCTAAAATGGTTACAACCCAAAGCGCTACCCTTTGATATCGAAGCATGGGAAGCACAGCCATTCTCCGAAAGGGTTCGATTACTTTGTCAGGCTTGGGCAATCCAGGGATATGGAGCACCGGCCTCCGCTTATTTATTTTACATTTTCAAAATGCTCTTGTACGTCGCCATCTGGTTTTTTTTCTGTTCTTTTTCAACTGATTTGGGAGGATGGTCTGCCGTAGGCGATTGGTGGTGGCAGTCGGAGGCTTTGCTAAAGTTGGTTTTGTGGAGCATGTTGTTTGAGCTCTTAGGCTTTGGTTGTGGGAGTGGTCCCTTGACGGCTCGCTATTTTCCACCCTTTGGCGGCTGCCTGTATTTTGCTCGACCGGGGACAATTAAGTTGCCCTTATTTCCACAACTTCCCCTGTTGGGCCGCGATCAACGCTCTTGGCTAGAAGTCCTAGCGTATTTGTTGTTATTGGCGCTCTTACTTCGTGCTTTGCTGGCCAGTGAAGTTAGCCCGGAATTGCTTTGGCCAACGATAATCTTGCTTCCCCTTTTAGCTTTAATGGACAAGACATTATTTCTGGCCGCCCGCGGGGAACATTACTGGGTGGCCTTACTCTGTTTTTGCTTTATCGAGGAGTCTTGGTCTGCCTTGAAGTGGGCTTGGTTGGCCATTTGGTGGGGTGCTGCTTCGTCGAAACTCAATCGTCATTTTCCCGCAGTTATTGGAGTGATGATTAGCAACCACCCTTTGATTTCCTGGCAATGGTTGAAACGCAAATTGTACCGAAAGTATCCCGATGATTTGCGTCCTTCGGGTTTTGCTGCGATGCTTGCCCATTCGGGGACGGTGATTGAATATACGTTTCCGATTCTCCTACTCCTGGGAGATGGAGGAGCCTTAACCTTGATTGGCCTTACTACGATGTTTCTCTTCCATCTTTACATTACGTCCAGCATTCCAATGGGCGTCCCCCTCGAATGGAACGTGATTATGGTTTACGGTGCTTTTGTCCTTTTTGGTGCCCATGCCCAGGTTGCTTTACTGGACGTTCAGCATCCCTTGCTGATTTCGGTGATGCTATTGTTTTTACTGATCATTCCCATTTTGGGCAATTGTTTTCCCAAATACTTTTCCTTTCTCTTGTCCATGCGGTATTATGCGGGCAACTGGGCCTACAGCGTTTGGTTGTTCAAAGGCAATACGGAAGAAAAGTTGGATCAAAATCTCATCAAAACTTCTCCTACGATTCTCCGACAATTGAGTCCATTTTATGAGATACCACTGGCCCGTTTGCTCATTGCCAAGGTCATTGCTTTTCGATCGATGCATTTGCATGGCCGGGCCCTACAATTGCTTTTGCCTAAAGCAATCGACGATATCGAGGCCTATCGTTGGAGGGATGGAGAATTGGTCGCTGGGGTTGCGTTGGGATGGAATTTTGGAGATGGTCATTTGCATCATGAACAATTGTTGGCGGCCATCCAAAAAAGGTGTCAGTACAAGAGTGGCGAACTCCGTTGCATCTTTGTGGAATCTCAACCCATCTTTCGACCGCATCAGCAGTGGCGCATCGTAGATGCCAAAGATGGACTCCTGGAAAGCGGCCAGATTAGTATTGATGAGCTTGAAAAATGGCAGCCTTACCCTACCTCACGAAATCAAGCCCCAATCAGCTAGTACCCTTACATTGATTGGTCGGTGTTAAAAGAAAATCTACCAAAGATAACTTCGACCAAGGGGCGAATGAGGTTTTTGGAGGTATCTGAAAAGCGGATTTCATGATTTGTAATGGATTGGAAGAAGAATGATTTGTGAAGCAATTTTTTTTGCTAGGCTAGTGATGGCCTATTTTTTTGCTAGTATAAATAATGATGACCGTAATCCCTCACCTTTTTTACCCCTCCGAAGACCAAGCCAATACTGTAGGGAAAACCGTTGATGTCCAATTTATTTCCTAGCGTGTAGTCCACGAAGTGATAACGAAGTCTTAGGCCAATAAATCCACGGCGTTTGGAAAACAATCGATAGGTCAATCCCACATTAAAATTGTAGGTCCCCACATTGATGGAGTCAAACTCCTCCTCTTCTTTAAAAACATTTAAGTTTTCGTAAGCAAAACCTAGATTGAACTGAAGTTCATGATTTTTGAGTACCAGTACATTGCGGCCAAACTCCAGCCCAACCATTGCACTGAAAAATGCTCTGCTATTGATGGTCCGGTTGTCCTGTTCTCGGAAAACGTTGTAGGTTTCCCGGCTACCCAAAATACGGATGGCAAAGACCAGATTTGTTTCGATCTCGTGGGCTTTACCACCAATGGAAAGACCAATTTCAGGGTGAACACCAAACAGTTGAATATCCCCCGTGGGAATCCAAACTCCAGTAAAAAAGGACAATCCAACCTCTCTGGAATAAGGGGAACTACTGCTGTTATAGATCTTGCCTAACTGACTGCTATCGAGTGGAGGATTTTCTAAGGCAATAAATAAGGAATCAGAGCCCGTTGCGTAAAAACGGCAAAGTTCATTTTCCAGCGATTTTTGGGGATAATTGGATTGTAATCGAAAGGCCAACTCCTGCGTAAAAAGATCAAAATCCTCCGCAAATGGAATATAACCATAATAAGGTCGACTGTATTCGTATCTTTTGTAAAAGTTCAACCGAATATTGTGCATTCTTCTTTCGAAAGCAATCAATAAACCCAACCAGTCTTCATCGTAATTGTCTTCATCAAATTGACCTCTATACAAATCAAAAATGGTTTTGGCTCGCGTAACGACTTCTCGACTTCCACAGCGTGTTGCCCACAAGTTTAAAACGTGTTCGACCGAATCGAGCTGATTGTTTTTAAAATAGTATTCAAATTGACGGGAATACAGATAAGAGCTCGTTGGACAGTCATAGTGCAAATAATCGATTTGCTCTTGAGCGGCGATTGGATGAATAATGAATAGCAATAGAAATAGCAAGAGGTATTCTCTCAACGACTTGAGGTTCATGAGCTTTAATTTTATTTGACTATGAAATGCTGTGGCAGTGTATTATTGGAGATGCCTGCTTGGACTTTTGTGGTGTGTTTGCCTCGTTTTTTATTTGACCAGAGCCGATAGAGACACTCCAACACTGAATCAGTTTTCCTTTTTCTTTGTTGGTGCATCATGACTGCTGGAAAATGCCTTGTTTCGAACCAATTGCCTTTCCAATCGTTATTGGAATGTGAGAGACCAAGGCTCAATTGGATTCTTGCAAATTTTATTATATTTACTGCTGAACAAAAATAGCTGTCCATTAGTATTCGTCTTACTTTACGATGATTGCCCAATGGATCGATAAAACCGAATGCTATGGCATCTGATTCAAATTATACCCGATTGACGATTCGTGATTTAAAAGATGGTTGCTTCCTGGAGTACGATCTTAAAACTTGGAAGGTAACCGCCGAAAATGTCTACGAATGGGATGATGGTCGGAAGAGCAAAGAATTTAAAATCGTCGCTCAAGGACGCGTCCGTTTTTTGGAGATAGAGGACTTCGATGAACTGAAATTGTTTATCTCTGAGCGCATTTCCATGAGTAAAATTCAGGAAAACGTAACCCGATCGATTGCCGATACCAGCGTACCTCCCGAGCAAATCACTTTTGGTGGTCAAAAATATACCCGTGAGGGCGAACACGCTGGGCGGTACAAAGAATTGGGAAGTGGAG
>JBCCSR010000653.1:0-4117 GCA_039199865.1 Bacteroidota bacterium | reverse complement strand
GCTGATTGATCAGCAATTTACACCTACTGAAGAACAAATTGAGCTAGACCATTCCCCCCAATTAAATGATCCCTTATACATCGTATTTACCTCCGGATCGACGGGAAAACCCAAGCCTGTAGTAGCGCAACATGAAGGCTTACTCAATTTGATTTATGACATCATCCCAAAGTTCAGTCTGACCCCAGAAGACAATTATCTTCAATTTATGTCCAGTGGTTTTGATGGTGCTTTGTTTGATATGTTTTTGCCTCTTTTGGGTGGAGCCACCCTGGTGATGATAGAAAAAGCGGTCATTAGAAACCCAGAACACTTCGAACAATACTTACAAGAGAATCAGATTACCATTTCAACCATGACGCCTTCCTATTTGGATAAAATGGGTTGGCCCGAATTGCCTACTTTAAAAACAATTATATCGGCTGGAGAAGCAGTGGATAAAAAAACAGTAGCTCAGTATGCGAAGAAAAAGAAATTTTTTAATGGGTATGGCCCTTCTGAAGCAACAGTAGGGGCGACCTTGTATTTGGTGGATGGGGAGCAGCAGTATCACACCATACCCATTGGCAAGCCCTCTGGAAATAGGTTGTTGTATATTCTTGATGAAAAACTAAATTTACAGGCGAAAGGCATTCCCGGAGAAATCTGTATTTCCGGCGCGGGCATTGTCGATGGTTATTATCAATCTGAGGAACTTACCAAGGAAAGATTTCTCGACAATCCTTATTTGAAAGGAGCAAAACTGTACAAGACTGGTGATATCGGACAGTGGAATCCCGATGGTGATTTGTTGTTTTTGGGTCGACAAGATGATCAGGTTCAAGTCAATGGTTATCGAGTAGAGTTACAGGAAATTGAAGTCAATCTCCTCAAGCATCCTAGTGTGAATCAGTGCGTAGTGATCGTCGATGAACCAGAGCAAGGCAGCAGCCAATTGGTCGCCTATGTAGTGCTCAAGGATCAACTGGAAAATAAAGCACTTCATCATTACTTGCAGTCCACGTTGCCTTCCTATATGGTTCCCAACCTTTTTATTGAATTGGACCAGTTTCCCCTGACCTCCGTGGGGAAAGTAGATAAAAAAGCCTTACCAGATCCACTGGAATGGCAAGAAGAACATAAAGATACCCAGATTGTAGCTCCAAGAAATGAATTGGAAGCCTTGTTGTGTGGCATTTGGTGTGAATTACTTGGGAAAAAGGAAATCGGTATTTACGATAATTTTTTCGAATTAGGAGGGGATTCTATTACCAGCATTCAGGTTGTTAGCAAAGCGAAAAGCAAAGGAATTTCCCTTTTACCAAGAGATATATTTGAATATTCTACCATTGCTTCCCTCGCTACCAAAATAGACAGGGGGGGAAGAGAGATCAATGCGGATCAAGGCATGCTAACGGGAGAATATCAATTGGCTCCAATGCAGCAGTGGTTTTTAGAAACCGATTATGATCATCAATCTCATTTCAACCAGGCCAATATCTTCAGTATTGATAAGAATATAACAGCAGCGCACTTAGCAAAAACAGTTGAAGCCTTAGTCGCCTATCACGATGCACTCCGATTTCAATTTCTTCACCAAGACGGCAATTGGAAACAAGTCTACACGGATACTAAAGGAGCGTTTTCAACAGCAACGCTAAGTACTGAAGAACCAGGAACGGTGGGAGAACAGATAAAAGCAATAGCGAATAATTACCAGCAGTCATTGGATATTGAAAAAGGAATCGTTTACAAAATAGTGTGGATAAAGACGCCGGAGAAGGAGTCAGAAAATCGTTTATTATTTATCATTCATCACTTGGTAACGGATGGGGTGTCTTGGAGAATACTGATTGATCATTTTGAGCAGATACTAAAAGCGATTCAAAATAATACTACTCCTGAACTAGGAGATAAAAGTAGTTCTTATGGTCAGTGGATCGCTTCCTTGGAAGAGTTGACGGTCAGTGAAGCTATCGTTGATCAACTAGACTATTGGGAAGCGCGAACCCAAACTATAAATGCTTTACCTTACGATCGAGAGGTTGCCTCTGAGCAAAAGGTATTGACAGCGGATAAGAAAATCTTTAGTACCGAACTCAGTAGTGCTTCGACGAAATCACTGTTGACGGAAGTAAACCAAGCTTACAACACGGAAACCAATGATATTTTGCTAAGTGCACTTGCACTTACTTTTGCCAGAGAAAGTAGCGAAGCCAAAGTAGTCATTGGCCTGGAAGGGCACGGGAGAGAGGTGTACGACAAAACCATTGACCTCTCCGCAACAATCGGTTGGTTTACCTGCCTTTATCCCCTGATGCTCGAAACCACTCCGGCCGCCACTCATAGCGATACGGTTCAATCCATAAAAGAGCAAATACGAAACGTACCGGATAAAGGAATCGGCTATGGATTGTTGCGTTATTTGCATCCAGATGAGGCAGTGAGGGCAAAATTATCTGATTTCAACTGGGACATCATCTTCAATTATTTGGGACAGTTTGATCAAGTCACTCAATCTTCCTCTATTTTACAAGATGCGGACGAACCTACTGGACAGAGTGTTGGCGAAGATTATCCTTTTCTCAGTAAAATTGTAATCAATTGCATGGTGGTGGAACATCGTTTAAAAGTGAATTGGAGCTATTCTAGTTTACATTTTGACGAGCAGACGATCGAGCAGTTGGCCAAAAAATTCAACACCCAATTAGCGGCCATCATTGACCATTGTCGACAACAAAAAGTGCCTACTTTTACGCCTTCTGATTATGGACTCGCTCCCGAAGTGAATTCATCTGAATTGTCTTCATTCTTTCAAACAACTGAGCAAAAACAAATTGAAGCGATCTATCGCTTGAGTCCTTTGCAAGAAGGACTGCTGTTTCATCATCTTTATTCTAACGATAGTCGTGCCTACACCGAACAATTAAGAATTGATTTTCCGGAAGGAGTCAATACGCAGGCCTTAGTTGGTGCATTTGAACATGCAATCAATCAGCATACTGCATTGAGAACAAGTATCATGGCAGACGAACTTTCCATCCCGTTTCAGTGTGTCCACGAAAAAGGGAAGCTGCCATTTGAGTTATTGGATTATACGCACTACAGTGAAGCGGAAAAGGTGGAGGCTTATCGAAAGTTTCTGATTGATGACACTAAAAAAGGATTCGACTTCAAGAAAGCTCCTTTGATGCGTCTGACCCTCATTGATATGGGTGCCAAACTTTATAAAATGGTTTGGACCTTTCATCACATTATTGTGGATGGATGGTCAATGCCCATCGTATTGTCAGAAATTATGGAAGCTTATGAATACCTGAGTACCAACCGAATTCCCTTGTCCAAAAAGAAAGATGTTTTCAAAGATTATATTGATTACATCGGAAAACGAGACAAAAAAGCAACCAAGCAGTTTTGGAAAAATTACCTGCCGTCTACTGATGTTAATAGTTTGTTGCCTTTTGGTAAGGAATACATCAATCGGAATAAAGGGGGAGGTACAGTAGCGGATGTGACGTTGAATATTCCTGAAGCACGAACACAGAAATTGAAGGCATTTGCAAAGCAAAATCAACTTACGGTCAATAGTATTACACAAGGACTTTGGGCTTTTATCCTAAGTAAGTATACTGGAAATAAAGAAGTGGTTTATGGGGTTACGGTATCGGGGCGGCCAACCGACTTAGCCGATGCGGAAAGCAAAGTAGGCATGTACATCAATACCATTCCCTTTTGCACCAAGATTGAGGAGGAGCAATCTATTGCAACTTGGTTACAAGCCATTCAAAAGGGGCATACGGAAGCCAGAGAATACCAATACACTTCTTTGAATGACATCAAAAAATGGAGCAAGCTCTCGGGGGAATTGTTTGATAGTATTCTAATTTTTGAAAACTATCCCGTCGGTGACATTTTAAATGAAAACGATTCGCTCATTGCTGAAGAAGATCAATTACTGAAGCATGATGCGTTACTCCAGAAAGAACATACCAATTATTTGCTCACCATTCTTGTGGGTTTACAAGATACACTCACCGTAAAGTTTAGCTACAATAGCACCTTGTTGGAGGCCAACATCGTCACATTGATTGCGGACAAGTTTGATCACCTACTTAGTTTGTTGATTGATGGATCAGAG
>JBCCSR010000652.1:0-4119 GCA_039199865.1 Bacteroidota bacterium | reverse complement strand
GGCAAGTAGCTCCCACCCACTTGTTGGCCCTCAACTATGGCCGACGCATCAATCGACCAGATTACAACGTTTTGAACCCCTTTCGCTATCAGTTGAGTCAACTGTCTTTTGAAAAAGGCAACCCCTTCCTCCGTCCGGAAATTGTCAATAATGTCGAATTGGGCTATACCTTGGCTTATCGCTACAATTTCAAGTTGGCTTACAGCCGAACAACCGATCAAATTACCCGCTTGATTGGTCCCGATGATGTGGATCCACGAGCCAGTTTTATTACTTGGGAAAATCTGGCCCAGCAAACGGTATTTAGCATGAATATCAGTGCGCCCGTACAGGTAAAAAAATGGTGGAGTGCCTATTTCAACTTTAGTGCTTCTCATCTTGACAATCAGGCCGACTATGGCGAAGGAGCCATCGTCGATGTCCAAGCCTTTACTTATTCCATTTATCAGCAACATACTTTTGAGTTGCCAGGTGGTTTTAGAGGAGAGCTTTCCGGTTATTTTTCTGGACCCGGCGTTTGGGGAGGGGTATTTGAATACGAGACAAGTTGGAGCTTGAACATTGGCATCCAAAAGAAATTTATGCAAGACAGACTCAATATCCGATTAGCGGGCAGTGATTTGTTCTTTGAATCGGGCTGGGATGGCGTTTCTAGATTCAATGGCTTAGAGTCTTTTGGAAGTGGTCGATGGGACAGTCGTCGAATCACTTTAAGTGCCAATTATCGCTTCGGAAATAATAATGTGAAGTCCAGAAAGCGAAAAACAGGTCTGGAAGCAGAAGCAGACCGCTTAAAGCAATAAGCAAAACTGCGAGGCAAGAAAAATCCCGGATACCAATTTCAAGGATCCGGGATTTTTCATTTCTCCTCTAGCGAACGAGGCATTCACTCGTCGTCAGCGCTTACTGTTTTATCAAGTCCAGTGCTTGCCGATGTTTTCCATCCTCCGAGATCAAAGACAAATGATGCATTCCCTTTTGCCAATTTTGGGTATTCAACTCCAATAGGTTTTCTCCTAAAAGAATGCGAACGGACTCTTGTAAAACCATCTGACCATTGCTGTTAAACACACTTAATGAAGCAGCAAAATCATGACTACTCTGGCAAGTCAAATAAGCATTGGATATGCTCGGATTGGGATAAACTGCCAATGCGCTGATTCCCAAACTAGTAATCTCCACCTGACGAACCTCCGAGTATTCAACCGTCTGGTTTTGATCTACCATTTTTAGTCGGTAATAGTTGTTCTGATTGACTGGATCAGTATCGATATGGCTATAAAATTGTTTGCCCAATCCCTTCGCCGTAAAAGTTATCAGCTTGCTAAAGTCCCGGCCAGAAGCACTTCTTTCCAATTCAAAGTATTCCAACTCATTCGCGTGTTCCGCTTGCCATTCCAACAAAACTTCACGTTTGCCAGACAACTGTGCGGTAAAGGACAACAACTCAACGGGTAGTGGATTGATGGGATTGCCAATGTAACAATCTGGAGGCGAAACTTCAGTAGATTGAATAAAGGGAATCTTCAGACTAGCATAGCTTCCAAGTAAGGCGGCATCTAACATCTCGTCGGTTCCCCCCAACCAATCTTGCACCAGGGTGGTGAAAACCTGACGGTAATCAAACTGGTAACCTTGTAACGTTCCCGTAGCGCTTAGATTTGACAAGTCGGGATTGATCCCACTCATCCCTCCTTCCACGTTACTCCCAAAAACAAACATCGGAGCGAGCGTTCCGTGATCCGTTCCTCGACTACCATTCTCTGGCACCTTCCGACCGAACTCCGAAAAGGTAACGGTCATGACGCGATTTTCCAGATTTAAACTATTGAGGTCATCTTGAAAAGCCTTCACCGCCGTACTCAACTCAGTCAGCAAATTGGCATGTATGCCCACCGTTGGACTATTCGATTGAACTTGATCGACATGAGTATCAAAACCAAAGAGATCAACCAAGTAAATTTTGGTCGTACATCCACCACTGATGAGCCTAGCAATCGTTTTCAATTGATTGGCCAAATAAGTATCTGGATAGGTCAAAGCATTGATGCCATTATTGAATACTTCAGAAATTCGCTCTGCATAAACAGTGGTATTGTTTTCCACATTCATGATGTGATTGAGGCGATCTCCATAGTCAGAAATAGGGACATTACTGATTGGCGCTCCTCCAACTTCACTGATGATAGAGAAAAAACCAGAAGGATCTTGCCCAGCCAAATTGATGGAAATGGGGTTAATATTGTGGGTATGGTAGCCCAAAGAAGGACGTTTACTCCCCAATTGAATCCCTAAAGGATCGGGCATTAATGGCGTTGGATTGCCTGCTAGTCCAGGATAAGCGCTATCCAAAAACCGCCCCATCCATCCGGTATCAATACTAAAATTACTGGGCGTTCCATCTCCAGCAGTTGTCCACAGATCAGAAGATTTGAAGTGCGATAAATTCATATTGGGATAGCCAACTCCCTGAATAATGTGTGCCTTCCCCTGATCATAAAGACTTTTGAAATCAGTCATCGCTGGATGTAAGCCCACCCTGGCGGCATCGGATAAAGTGGTATCCAACTCAATGTAACTTCCCTGCGCCAATCCAATGTTGGGCCGATGATTGACGTAGCTGTCGTATTGTGCGATGGGGACCAAGGTATTCAGTCCATCATTGCCTCCATCCAATTGGATGACAACCAACACCCGATCAGCTGTTTCCTCACAATTTAACAATCCATAGGGAGTAAAAGCTTGTACCAAAGACTGATTGAGTATAAATGGAGAACTAAAAGAAACGGTACTGCCATATTTTAGAAATTTTCTTCGATTCATGATTAAAAGTTTTGGAATTCTGGGGAATAGAGGATGGCTTCGACCAAATTGTTTAAAGAAATACTCACATTAGAGGTATCATTGGTGTTCAGATAATTCTGCCATTCGTAAGTCCAATCCAGTGGGTTCAAATTGTTGAGAAAAATATCATTGAGAAAATAGCTCACCCGAGTTGCATCCGGGCTTGCGGGAAGAAGAAATTCCAGCAATTCATCGACCAATAAAACAGCGTCAGCAATGTCACTGAAATATCCTGAATTTTCGACAAAGTCGACGGTGTTGAGTTTGGAGCCAATCAGTTCGTTGGCGGTCCAGCGAAAACCGGTGATAAACATTTGTCCGATTTTATAGCGAGCGATGATTGAACCCGAGTGGAACCAGTTTTTATCGTAATTCGGTGATTGGTGATAAGCGGTATAACCCGCCACACTTTCTGGAGAGAATAAGTTAAAGCCCGTATTCTCAAAAGTATCCTGAAACATTCCACGATGGTAAAACTGGAAGTAATGCCAGAAACTGCTGGTCACCGGATCAGGACGTTCAATTTGGAAAAATGAGATGGCCGAGGTAATCAACTCTAGTGGGGATTTGATGAGCCCGCCAATCACCTCATCACCGTGTGTCCCATCGTCCATATCGTAGAAATGTTGGCTAGCCAATAATGTTTTTAGGCCGATCTCTAAATTGTAATCATTGCCAAAGAGGATTTGAGCCAATGGTTCGATGATGTCGGTCTCTACTTCCTGACTGATCTGAGCCTTGACGAAAAATCGATACATACGGCGTGCCAGATGTCGAGCCGTTTCCAATTGAGCAAAGATCAAATCGACAAAATCAGAGAGCTCTCGATACATATCATTTTCATCAACGGCATCGGTAATGGTTGCATTCTGAAAGTGATAGCTAAAGGTTTTGTCGCCATGCGCATGGTAAATATAAACAGGATAGTTGCGATTTAAGTCTGTATCCAGATCACGATGATTGGGATCATCCCGATCGCCTTTGCGCCAACCCGAAAGGACACGGGTAGCCTCAATAATATCGCCCTCTGTAAAGTGACTGTAATCTCCCGGGCCAATTTGGGGCCCTTTACCAATCGTAAACAGCTCCAAAAATTCACGCGCATAGTTGTCATTGGGATTAAACCCAAAATTGACATTATTGTCCAAAAAATCAGACATCAAATTTGTCAGACTTACCTTGGTAGCAAAAGTTCGAAAACTGCCTTTGGTATACAGACGGATCAACTCCAAATGATCCCAAAAATCCTGGGAAAGTTCATCAAAAATGGAAGTC
>JBCCSR010000651.1:0-4123 GCA_039199865.1 Bacteroidota bacterium | reverse complement strand
TGGACTAAGTCGATGCAGTCTTTCGACTTGGGTTTGCAAACGCATTCCATCTGCCTTTTGGTTCATGAAGGCATCCAAATCTTCGACGCTAATTTCATTGCCCAATCCGAAGTCACTTGGCGTATACTCGGGAATCGTCACTTGTTCACAATGATCGATCAATCTTTGTAGCTGTGCAAAAAAGCGCGCAGCCAATTGCTCAACGGTTTTCGCATCGTATTCTTTCGTACAATAGGTCCAGTGCATGGTAAGTTTGCCATCTAGAATCAAGCCATTGACTTCAAACTTGTTGTTGAAAGGAAAGAGATCTCCTACTCGCTTGCCAGTATCTTCTTTGGCAGGTTTGAACCATTTGCTATTGGCAAACAAATTATCGAATTGTCCGAGGTAGTTGAAAATGATTTCCCAATCTTTACCTTCCAATTCTGATTGTGTCTCCAGTGAAGGATGCAAATATCTTAATAATCCATATCCAATTCCTTTTTCGGGCAGCAAGCGGAGCCTTTCTTTGACAGATTTGATTACAGCCCCTTCCGACATTTCCGCCTCAAGTTGGATGGACACTGGAAATAAGCTGGTAAACCACCCCACAGTGCTAGAGATATCAATACTCCGAGAAATATCTTCCCGACCGTGACCTTCCAAGCCAATCACTACTTTGTCTTGTCCAGACCACTCGCTTAAAGTCAAGGATAATGCACTTAACAAGATGTCATTGATTTCCATGTGGTAAGATCGGTTGACCTTTTTCAACAACTTCTCCGTGTAGCGCTCATCCATGTGCACTGTGTAATCAATGACATCCATCATTTGCTTCTGCCCTACCTCATGATCGGTAGGCAAAGAAAAAGCAGCATTGTCATTGACGATTTGTTTCCAATAGTCACGCTGACTTTCCATTGATGGACTGATGGTGTAAGCAGCTTGAGCAGTCACGCAATCGCGATAAGAACTGGTTTTGTGGCCCAATTCAATAGCTTTTCCTTCAAGTAAGGCGTCAATGGCTCGCTCAATATCTTCCACGATAATTCGCCAAGAAACCCCGTCGACCACAATGTGGTGAATGACGATGAAGAGTCGATTGCGCTCTTCCGTTTCCGGTGCCTTCATCAATACGGTTCGAATCAGTTCTCCCGCTTCAATATCCAGACTGGCTTGAGCGCGATCACAGGTTTCCGTCACAGCCGTTTTAAAGGTATCCGAGGACTTTTGCTGGAAATTCAATACTTCGAGCTCCCCAGCATAGTTGCCATATTTCTGCCACCAATAATCTCCGTCGTTAGGAAATTGCATGCGCAATGCATCGTGCTGAGCGACAATTGCCCGGACAGCCTGTTCCAGAGTAGCCTCATCAACTTGTTTGTCGACAGACAACAAAACAGACTGATTGTAATGAGACATACTGCCATGCTCTTCTTCGAAAAAGCGTCGCTGGATCGGCATGAATTCAACTTGTCCTTCCAATTTTCCTTGTTCGGCTTGGATGGTGATTACCTGTTTCTCTACGTTTTCGACCAAGGTCGCAATGGTCTGAAACTGAAACATGTCTCTTGGGCTCAGTTGAATGCCCATTCGCTTGGCTCTACTGACCACTTGGATGATCACAATAGAATCTCCCCCCAGTTCAAAGAAATTATCATGGATGCCTACTTTATCCAAATTTAACAAGCCTTGCCATATTTTCGCCAACTTGGTTTCGGTCTCATTTCTAGGAGCAGCATAGCTCGCTTCGTTGGCAACATTGCCCACTTGATCCATTGCTTGAAGCAATTGAACCAATTTATTCTGATCCACTTTATTGCTGAGATTCGTGGGTAATTCTTCGACAAAGCAGTAATGATTGGGCTGCATGTAAGCAGGCAATTTGTCCTTACAAAAGGTACGTAAAGCCTGCTCTAATTCCTGATGCGCCAATTCAACACCAACAGCATATCGATCATCATGGGCGTAGCCCTCCGGAAGATCAAAGGCCTCCGTGTTCATGACGATGAACGCAACGACTAGCTCTTGATTGTCCGCAGTTTTGTGTACCAGGATATGCGCATCTTTTACCCCCGGAGTTTGACGAACTTGTGCTTCAATTTCTCCAAGTTCCACTCTATTTCCTCGAACTTTTACCTGGCGGTCTATTCTTCCCAAAAAGTCAAGTTCACCGTTGGGCAACCAGCATCCCAAATCCCCAGTTTTATACATGACGGAACCCAGTGTTCCTGCAAATGGGTTTTGGACAAATACTTTTGCGGTCTTCTCTGCTTGTCCCCAATAACCTGCACCTACACCAATCCCGGTAATGCAAATTTCTCCGGGAACCCCGATTGGAGCCAAGCAATTGGCTCGATCAAGCACAAAGACATTCATGTTGTCAATGACTCTTCCAATGGGTGTTCGTAGGACCTCTTCTCCCATCTGAGCTTTGATTTCGTATTGTACGACATCATCAGAGGTTTCACAAGGGCCATAGGCATTCAGGACCCGTACTTTTGGATACAATTTTTTCCACTCATTAATCATTTTCACTGGTGCTTCTTCTCCACTCAACATCAACCATTGCAACTGAGGAAAGAGGGGGTGTTCTTTCTCCAATTTGATGTGTTCGATTAGCCCCCAGATATAAGAAGGCACCAATTCTAAGACATTGATCTCCTCGGCGGCAAGCAAATCCAATAGGCAATCATAATCCAATAATTTGATCTTGTCGATAATCACTGCTTTACCGCCTCTCAAGAGTGGCCCCAACATTTGCCAGACAGAAATATCCGAACCAATTCCGGCACTTTGCAAAAAGGAAAATCCTTCCGCTAAATCCATACTTTCATATTCAGCCAACATGTGATTGATGGCCCCGTCGTGTCTGGAAATTGCGCCTTTGGGCTCTCCAGTCGAACCAGAGGTGTACAAAACATAAGCCCAGCTATCAATTTGATTTTGATTTTCGGGATTGTCAGTAGCCCCTTGCTTCAGATAGTTGATGTCCTTCCAAGCAATATTTTCCTGCTTGGCCCGCTCTTGCATAGCTATGTTGGCTTCGTCCAATAATAAGATATTATGGAGCTTCCACTCTTCCAGTCCCAGCATTAACTCAGCACTTGAAACTACAGTTTGTAATTCAGGATTGGCCAACATTTTGTGAATCCGCTCACCTGGATTTTGGGTATCCAAAGGCACATAGATGGCGCCACGTTTGAGAATTCCCAAAACACTTGCAATAAACATTGGACTACGCTCTGCGTACAATCCTACAAAATGACCAGGCTGGACATTCATCTGTTGAAGGGTATGAGCCACCTGATTGGCTTTTTCATTAAGCTGCACATAAGTCCAGCGTTGGTCTAGGTGAACCACTGCCAGGGAGGAAGGAAACTGTTTCACCATTTCCTCAAAGCGAACATTAATGGGACGATCATTGCCCAAATCTTTTTCCCCCTGATTAAACCAATTCCCATCTTCGGTAGGCACCTGTCCTAAAATCAGTTGACGTTCTCGATGCGTCAAAATACTAATGTCTCCAACTTTCTTTTCAGCGTCAACCTCAAACTGATCAATGATGTATAGCAAACGATCTGCAAGTAACTTGACCTCTTGCTTGGTCAGGTAACTACATTGATAGTCAAATTTTATCATCAAGGGTTGCATATCGCCGTAGTCACACCAACGAATGGTTAAAGGATTGCTTCCTTCGTTGCTAGAAAAGTGTAGGGTTTCGGTTTCAAAACCTTCCAATTCCAAATTAAAATTCATGGGCTCATAGTTGACCATGATGTCAAACAAATAACTACGGCCTTGAGCAAACAGCTTTAATTTTCGATTGAGATGAGTAAAGGGAAAAGTTTGAAAACGATAATCGTATCTTTGTTGTTTCTTAATTTCCTGGATGAAGTCCGTAAGCAAATTTTCCTCATCGTATTTTGCTTTGAAGGGAATAGCTCCCGCAAACATCCCGGCAATTTGTCTTTGTCTTTTGTTTCTTCTTTTGTGGATGGGTACCCCAAAAGCAATCTCTTTACGGTTTTCAGTTCGTCCGTAGAAAATGGTCAAAGCAGCCAGGGTAAGCGCCTGAATACTCGTTCCGTGAGACTTGGCAATTTGCTGAATCCGCTCTTTTTGTGCCTCGGGCAGCTCAACG
>JBCCSR010000650.1:0-4126 GCA_039199865.1 Bacteroidota bacterium | reverse complement strand
TAGATTATAAAAATAATTCATTTTGCTTCCAAAATGGAAAGCTGTTTTTCCCAGCCCACCACCAAAACTGATCGTGGTCACCCGCCAAAAACACCTGATCCAAATTGATGGGGACTCCGGTAAATTCTCGGTGCCCAAAGTTATTATGGGGAGATTGTAGACTTTCAGCAACACCCGATCTTATTCTCGCTCCCATCTTAATGTTTTTGGTCCAATTGTAGGTAAATCCGAACCTCAAGCGATACCTCAAGCGGAAGCGATCCTCTCGAAAACTACCGTCAAACCTCCGGGAATTCCAATCTTGTTCTGCACGGAGTCTAATGTCGCCATAAAGCTGAAAACTATTTTTCTGCTCCTCTTCCGACCTCGTTGATTCCTCCTGGAGTGGAGTTGAATTTCTTTCCAATTGCATCTCTGTATTGGAGCTCACTTGTTCTTGTGCATTGACCGACAATGAAAAGAAAAGTAAAACCACAACCGCTGCTACTAGGTATGCCCGTTCCATATAAAGATTGATTTTTCGCTACATGGTTATGAAGGAAAAAGGGACAAAGCTATCTTTTGCAATCCTCCAACCAGTCCAATGACTTTGATGAGGCTCTGAGGCATCGAACAGATTGCAATTGAGCAGATGACCGTCAAGAAATGGAATTTCAAATTCTACTGTCTTTTCTTCACGGAAGGCTTTTTTGACAAAGGAGCAAACATCGCCAGAAAAATAGTCAATTGATTTTAAGGTAGTTATACTTTTTTCAAGAAAGCCTGATCGCTCCAAATGCAGTACGCAAATTTGATGCCTTATCCACACCACTTTTACCCTTCTGGCGCTTGAGGTCAATTGCCATTAGGTCATGAGACGGAACCTAGGGGTTTACGATATCCAAGGATCGGATATGGTCATTTGACTTTGTAATGAAATTTATTTTGAATGAGGAAATTTTTAATCGAATTTTCCTATCCTTTTGCTTCCAATCAATTGTTTTAGCTCATCTAGTACACTCATGTCTTCTATGGTAGAAGGTGGATGAAACGTTTTTTGATCTGCGATGTAACGCATAATTTTGCGGAGAATTTTTCCGGAGCGCGTCTTGGGAAGTCGTTGCGCAATAATCGCTCTTTTAAATGCCGCAACCGCACCAATTTTTCCTCTGACCATTTGCACCAACTCTTTTTCCAAGACTTCTTCGGATAGCTCAATCCCTGATTTTAACACCACAAAGCCAACAGGGATTTGTCCCTTTAATTCATCATAAACGCCAATCACGGCACATTCCGCTACTGCATCGTGTGAGGCGAGCACCTCTTCCATTTCAGCAGTTGATAGGCGGTGCCCAGCAACATTAATGATGTCATCAATTCTACCCGTAATGAAAAAATAGCCCTCTTCGTCGATGTACCCTCCATCCCCAGAGAAATAATAGCCCGCAAAATGAGAAAGGTAAGATTTTTTAAAGCGAGAAGTATCTCTCCAGAGATTGGGCAAACACCCCGGAGGAAGCGGCAATTTAACGGCTACGGCCCCCTCCTGGTTAGGGGGAAGTGGTTGTCCCTGCTCATCGAGCACTTGAATGTCAAAACCAAATACGGGTATCGACGCCGAACCCGCTTTGATGGGTTTCAGCCCAACCCCTGCTAAGTTGGCGAGCATTGGCGAACCAGATTCAGTTTGCCACCAATGGTCAATAACGGGCACTCCTGCTAAGTCACTTAGCCAATGATAAGTGGATTCATCGGTTCGTTCTCCAGCGAGAAAAATATACTTCAAACTTGAAATGTCATATTTTTGACGCAAGTGGCCCCGAGCGTCCTCCTTTCTAATGGCACGAAAGGCAGTTGGTGCAGTAAACAATACCTTTACACGATACGCTTCAATGACCCTCCAAAAGGTTCCAGCATCTGGAGTTTTGATGGGTTTTCCTTCGAAAAGAATGGTCGTACAGCCTTGAATTAAGGGGGCGTACACGATGTAGGAATGCCCCACCACCCAGCCAATATCCGAAGCGGCCCAATACACGTCCCCGGGCTGGGTATCATAGACCCATTCCAAACTATTTTTCATCGCAACAGCGTGGCCCCCATTTTCTCGGACGATGCCCTTGGGTTGTCCCGTCGTACCCGAAGTGTATAAAATGTACAATGGATGATTGGCATCCACTTCGACGTAAGCTGCTGGACTTGCTTTTTGCACCAAACTGTTCCAATCAAAATCCCTCCCCTCCTTCAAATCAGCTTTGATGATTGCTCTTTGAAAAACAACACAGGCATCCACTTGATGCTGGGCTTCTTCCATGGCCTCATTGACAATGGGCATGTAGGGAATCAGCCGATTGATTTCTTTTCCTCCAGAAGCGGTGAGCAATACTTTCGGTTGGGCATCGTCGATTCGAATGGCCAATTCGTGAGCAGCAAATCCTCCAAATACCACGGAATGAACGGCCCCCAATCGCGCACAAGCCAACATGGCAATGACGGATTCTGGAATCATGGGCATGTAGATGATGACTCGATCTCCTTTCTCCACGCCCAAGGATTGTAAAACGCCCGCAAAGGTGGCCACCTTATCCAACAATTCCGAGTAGGTCAATTGCGCTTTCTGGTTGGTTACCGGAGAATCATAAATCAAGGCAGTCTGTTGACCTCTCCCCTGTTCGACATGATAATCTAGAGCGAGATAGGCCGTATTCATTTTACCTCCCCTATACCATCGGTACAGCTCATCTTCATCTTGAGTCAATATTTCCTCTGGAAAAGTAAACCAATCCAACTTTTCAGCTTGTTCCTTCCAGAAGGCTTCGGGATGCTGAATACTTTTTTCGTAATCTGATTGATAACTCATGTTTAAGTTGTTTGTGCATTGGAAAAAGTAGCACCGGGAAGGGCACTACAAGCCAAAAGCCAATAGTGCCAATGGCGGTGAAACAGCAGGAGGATATCGAATCCTCCTACGCGACCACAACTCTTATCCCTTTGCGCCCGCTATAATTTCCTTGACTACATCGGGATTGAGCAAGGTACTTACATCTCCTAAATTCTTGGTATCACCTGATGCTACCTTACGTAAAATTCGGCGCATAATTTTTCCCGAACGCGTTTTGGGTAAGCCCGACACCACTTGGATTTGGTCGGGTTTGGCAATGGGGCCAATCTCTTTGGTTACCACCGCACGAATTTCTTTTTCAAAAGCAGTTGGGTTTCCTACTGTACCATTGGTAATAATATAGGCGTAAATGCCTTGTCCTTTGATGTCGTGTGGGTAACCCACTACCGCAGATTCGACTACATTGGAATGCTCGTTGATGGCATTCTCCACTTCAGCTGTTCCCATGCGATGCCCCGAAACGTTGATCACATCGTCAACTCGACCGATGATTCGATACATTCCCTTTCGGTCTCTACGGGCACCATCTCCCGTAAAATATTTATCTTCAAAAGCAGAAAAATACACTTGTCGACAGCGTTCATGATCGCCATAGGTGGTTCTAATCATTGAGGGCCAGGGGAATTTCACGCACAGCAATCCTTCTTTGTTGTTTCCTTTAATTTCCTTTCCCTCGGCAGTCATCAAGCACATTTGAATGCCGGGTAAAGGAAAGCCCGCAAAAGTTGCTTTTTGGGGAGAAATACCTCCGAGTCCCGAAATCATGATGCCTCCGGTTTCCGTTTGCCACCAAGTATCGACAATGGGCAATTTATTTTTTCCAATCTTTTCTTTATACCAATTCCATGCTTCTTCATTGATCGGTTCTCCAACGGTTCCCAGCACTTTTAAGTTGGACAAATCGTAATGTGAGGGCCAATGGTCCCCTAATGCCATCAATGCTCGAATGGCCGTTGGAGCGGTATAAAATTGGTTCACTTTGTGTTTTTCACAGATGTGCCAAAAACGGCCCGCATCGGGATAAGTAGGTACGCCTTCACTCATCATCGTGGTGGCACCCGCGAGGAGCGGTCCGTAGATAATGTAGGAATGACCAGTGATCCAACCGATGTCGGCAGTACACCAGTAAACATCGCCGTCTTGATATTGAAACACATTTCTAAAGGAGAAACAGGTATATACCATGTAGCCTCCACAAGTGTGTACCACGCCTTTGGGCTTCCCCGTCGAGCCCGAAGTGTAGAGAAT
>JBCCSR010000649.1:0-4139 GCA_039199865.1 Bacteroidota bacterium | reverse complement strand
GCGTTTGATTGGGCAGAATCGACGGGCCAAACCACTTTTTGCGGATTATGTGTTGGAGTATAAAAATAGAAGGATAGGCGTTGTAGAAGCCAAGAAAAGAGACTTGTACTATACTGATGGATTGGGACAAGCCAAAGACTATGCAGAGCGATTAAACATTCGTTTTACTTATTGTACCAATGGTCTGCAAATCTATGGTGTAGATATGGAGGAAGGGACGGAAGGCGATGTCTCCAAATATCCCACTCCTGATGAGCTTTGGGAAATGACCTATCCCAGCCCCAAAGAAGATTACAAAATAGAAATAGAAGGCTGGAAAGATCAGTTTTTCAATATTCCTTTTGAAGATCGAGGAGGAACATGGTCGCCCCGTTATTATCAAAGGAATGCAATTTTTAAAGTACTTAATGCCATTGCAGAAAAGAAAGTGCGTATCCTATTGACGATGGCAACGGGAACGGGGAAAACGGCCACTGCTTTTCAAATCTGTTGGAAGCTCTTTCATGCCAAATGGAATTTAAGACGAGACGGACAAAGAAGTCCAAGAATCTTGTTTTTAGCAGATCGCAATATCTTAGCAGATCAAGCCTTTAATGCCTTTAGTGCTTTTGATAAAATAGATGAAAACATCAAGATCAGAATACGGCCAAGTGAAATCAAAAAGAAAGGCCGTGTCCCCAAAAACGGGAGTATCTTCTTTACAATTTTTCAAACCTTTATGACGGATGCGCAAAAGGATACAAACTTGGAAGAGGCTGCCGAAGATCAGTTGGTCAAAAAAGAAAAGCGGCCAGAGGATTTTAATTTTGGTCAGTACCCCCGCGACTTTTTTGATTTTATTATCATTGATGAATGTCATCGAGGCGGGGCCAGTGATGAAAGCTCTTGGCGGGCCATCATGGACTATTTTTCTCCCGCCGTTCAATTGGGTTTAACGGCTACCCCAAAGCGGGATGTCAATGGCGATACCTATGATTATTTTGGCGACCCAATTTATACCTATGCCTTAAAAGATGGCATCAATGATGGTTTCCTAACTCCATTTAAAGTCAAGGAAATTCAAACCAATTATGATGAATACACCATTACGGCGGATGATACCATTTTAGATGGAGAAGCAGAAATCGGCGATACCTTTACTTTTCGAGACTATGGCCGAAAGATCATTATCAAGCAAGTCGAGGAATACCGCGTCAAAAAATTCCTTGAACTTATCAATCAAAATCAAAAGTCACTGGTCTTTTGTGCCACCCAAAAGCATGCTGCATTGATTAGGGATTTGATTAATCAACATTCAAGTAGTACAAACACCAACTACTGCCACCGCGTCACCGCTGATGATGGCAAGATCGGCGAACAACATTTAAGAGATTTTCAAGACAACGAAAAAAGCATTCCCACCGTATTGACTACTTCCCAAAAACTAAGTACGGGCGTGGATGCTCCAGAGATACGCAACATTGTGTTGTTGCGCCCTGTTGATTCAATGGTCGAGTTCAAGCAAATCGTAGGGCGAGGGACAAGGCTTTTTGATAGTAAAGATCATTTTACGGTCTTCGATTTTGTAAAAGCCCACGATCATTTCCAAGACCCCGAATGGGATGGCGAACCACTGGAGCCAGAGCCGACACGTCCCTATACAAAACCAAAGCCAACGGGTGGAGTCGAAGAACCATTGGAACCTTGTCCCGAATGTGAAAACAATCCATGCGTTTGTGATCATCCACCAAAAAGAATCATTCGTGTAAAACTATCTGACAATAAGGAACGGGAAATTGATTCCACCGTCAAAACTTCCTTTTGGAGTCCAGAGGGAAAACCCATTTCCGCGCAAGAGTTCATTCAACAATTATTTGGTGATCTCCCCAGTTTTTTTAGAAGTGAAGAGGAATTGCGAAAAATGTGGGTCTTGCCAAGCACAAGAAAAAAGCTATTGGAAGAATTAAGCGAAAGAGGCTATACCAATGCCCAATTGGAAGACCTTAGAAAGTTGATTCATGGCGAAGAAAGCGACCTGTTTGATGTATTGAATTATGTAGCCTATCACAAAAACTTAGTTCCAAGACTGGAAAGAGCAGAACGGGCAAAAGTCCAAATCATGGATTACAATGCCCAACAACAGGAGTTTTTAAACTTTGTTTTAGAACAATATGTCAGAGACGGCGTTGATGAATTGGACGACAAGAAATTACCTGAATTATTGGAGTTGAAATACAAAGCCATTGCCGATGCCAAAAGGGAGTTAGGTAATATAAAATCCATTCGAGATACCTTTATTGGCTTTCAGGAATATCTATATGAGAATAAAGTCGTTTAATCAAAATAAGCCTGATTTCCTGAGTATTCAATGAGGAATGATTTTGCTCGTGAATGCGTTTTATAGGTTAACAGCATTCACATTCCCTAAAGATTTAGGTTATTTTTTTACGAAGTCAAATTTTATGGGCCGACAAAGAACCAGCGCACAGTCTTGTGAAAATAGCCACCGTATAGAATTATCCTTTTTACTCAAAGAAGGCTACCTGAGAAAGAACGAGTACAAAAGTGGAGGTATCAGTTGGATTAATAGATTCGGTAGGATAACAAGCAATGTTCACATTGCTACTGCCAATTTTGCTCATGAAAAATACTTATCGCTGTCTTATACCATCACTGATAGATATACCAAGAAACGGCGTAACTATAATTGTAAAATAGAATTGACTAGTATACCAAGTAATTTGGGTAAAGGCGAAGTCCTTTATTTCTTATGCCCAAAAACGGGTAAACGCTGTCGAGCCTTATATTCTGCTTATGGTTATCCCAAATGGAAAAGTCGAGAAGCCTATCCACATCGTTTATATTATGAACTTCAAAGGTCTTCAAAATACAACCTTGCCAACAATCGCTATTGGGCCATTACTCACCGTCTTGATAAAATACTGCATGAGAAGCACCTTACTCTGTCATACAATAATCAGCCAACAAAAAAAGCCCAACTCATTGAACGATTGATTGATAAACAACAATACTATAACCGGGAACGCTTTCAACTTAGTAATGCTCCAATATGGTTTAGAAAGGTAATGGAGGGAAGATCGCAAAAAGTGGTCGAATAGGGCAAGCAAATTCAAAAAACGACAACCAAAATGACAACCAATATAAAAACCTATTCGTAATCATTTGATTATCAAATAGGTTTTAAGAATTTAAGTCGGGATGACAGGATTTGAACCTGCGACCACACGGCCCCCAGCCGTGTGCGCTACCGGACTGCGCCACATCCCGATATCCGATGAACTAGACGGTGATGAACATATACATCTGTACGTTGAATGTCACAATCCAATTTCAGTGGGACAAATTTATTACTTTTTACCGCACTCTTCCAAATAATTTACCGGAAATATTTAAAAGGTTTTTGGGACGAGAAGGTCTCGATCTGTACCTGGCCTTGAACTGATATCATTCTTGTCTCGCTGCGGTCCAATGAATAAGGGATGCTTTGCTGCAAAAACTTTGCATCGATCGACTTTGGAAAGGGCGAGTGGTTCCCTCACAAGGGAAAGAGGAAGAGGCAATGCAGCCCTCACCAGAGCGCAAAAAGGCTTGATCGGCTCCCTTATTCTAAAGTAAATACCGTGTCGATACTAATCACCCTGGGTTGATCTCCCTGAACCATTCCGTATGCTTGGATTGTGGTGATCACCTCTATGGAAACCCTCCAACGATCATCATCTAGCTTTTTACCGATAATTTCCCCTTCCTGTACCCATTGATGGGGCCTCGAGTCAGGGGCGGCGAAAATATCAAGAAAAGCGGATGTTGCTAAAATCTCTTGGTCTTTGTAGGAAAAAGAACTCGTAGAATCAGCAGGAATGACCATTAAGAACTTTCTGGAGCTGGTGCCATCTAAGATTTCATCGTCACAAAGACTAAAAAATTCATTGTACTCAAATAAAATATCCTGTCCTTCTGTTGTTCGGTATTCGATGATGCTGATCAGACTATCGCCCATCATGACCGTTTCAACTTCGGGGTCTATTGCTATCGATTTATTGCTACTCCAGACAAATTCCGTACGGCGTGTCTCACAATCATTCTTGCAACAATTAAGAAAAAGGAAAGTAAACATTAGCCCACGTAAAAAGGCAGTTTTG
>JBCCSR010000648.1:0-4153 GCA_039199865.1 Bacteroidota bacterium | reverse complement strand
CTTTTTTCGTCCACTATCTACATAGCGATGGGCATCAATGACTTTTTCCAAGGGATAAACCCGATCGATCACCGCTCTTAATTGGCCATTTTCTACCAATTGTCTGAGGTAATTCATAGCGGCAGCATTTTCCTCGTTGACACCGGCAATGATTTTCTTACCACTCAATATCGAAGCAAAAAATCCATAAATTAACTGTCCAAAACTTGCGGATACCAATAATAATTGGCCTTGGTCTTGGAGTGCGTTCAGACCTTGAGCAACAGTACTTTTGCCCACCGTTTCCATCACAACATGGTATTTTTTACTCCTTTTTGAAAAATCTTCTTTGGCGTAATCCATCACTTCATCTGCTCCGAGCGACTGAACCAATGTAAAATTTCTGGCCGAGCAAACTGCTGTGACCTCTACGCCCAATGCTTTCGCAATTTGAATGGCGGCAGTTCCAACCGCTCCTGACGCTCCATAGATGAGTACCTTTTGTCCAGCTTGCAAATTGGCTTTCTTCAAAAAGTGCAAAGCGGCCAATGCACCAAAGGGAATGGCTGCGGCTTCGTCGTCGGTCAATTGTTGGGGTTTCAAAGCCAAAACTCCTTCTGCGGAAAGGGTCACATATTCCGCATAGGCCCCCAACTGCATTCCCGTACTTCCAAAGACCTGGTCTCCCACTTTGAATTTTGTAACCGCCGTTCCCACCGCCACGACTTCTCCCGCGACAACAACTCCCAGTATGGCATTTCTGGGTCGCTTAAAGCCAAAAATTAGCCGAATGACAAAAGGGTCGGCTCTTCTAATTCGGGCATCTCCAGAGGTGACCGATGTAGCACGTATTTTTAGGAGGATTTCGTTTTCTTTTGGTAGAGGGACTTTGGTTTGCTGCACTTGAAGCACCTCAGGCGAACCATATTCGGTACAGATAACGGATTTCATTTTCTGTGGCTTCATCTTCTTTTGATTTTAAATTTGAAAATAAATTCAATGAATGAGCAATTGATACTACAAAGGAAGGTGAAAAATGGTGTAGAAGCGTTCTGGTTTGTAAATCCGAACCTTTTATGGGACTGAACTTAGGAGTCGTGACGCTCACCGAATGCGCTAAATGGGACTTGCCGCCTACCTACTTCTAGAGATGCTACCAACCATCGATTAGGAGGCAAATCCCTGGTTTTTTCTAAAATATTCGTTGAAAACTGATTGTTGAACTGCTTTAAAAATGTAATGTTATGGCACTTCCACTAATCTGTATTTCCCTGAATGGATTTTAACCAGGCTTTGGGGCTCATCGCCTCCATCTTCTTAAAAAAGGAGTTAAATACCGTTTTAGAATTAAAGCCGGACTCATAAGCTAAACCCAGAATGGTAAGGTGCTGATTGGCGGGATCAAGCGCTTTTGCTTTATAATTTTCTAAGCGGTAAGTGTTGACAAACGCTGAGAAGTTTTTGTCAAAACCTTCATTGAGCAATTGGGACATGTGGTTGGGAGGTAAGTTGAGCAGCGCAGCCAGGTCGCGAAGTGTTAGGTCCGGATCGAGATAGGGTTTTTCTTCCAACATGATTTGCTTTAATTTTCGGCAATATTTTTTCAAATCAACTTCATCGAAAAGCGACTTTTTATATTTCCGCTTCGGAGCTTGAAAGGAATTTTCTTTTCCTAAGACCAATTGCATCAGTTTCTGAAATTTTGGATGGGGTCGAAATGATTTGAGGATGGGGTCAATAAAAATATAAACCAGCATGGGCAAGTGCACCTCAATGCCTTTTTCAATTAATTGTAAGGTTTCCTCCTTCCGGTTCAACATTGCTTTACACAAAATCAACAAGTCCATTGCTCTTTCTCCTATCCTGGATTCCCTTGCTTTTTCCAACTCAGCCATTCCCTTCTCTATTTCCGGTTTCCTGTTTAACGCAATATTGGCAAGCGTCATTCCTGCTAATTTAGAAACATCATTTTGTCCCTCAGATGGAAGATTTTCAAAATGGGCTAAAGCCTCAATCGCTTGATTGGACAACACCAGAGCTTGCCCTTTGTATAAGATGGACGCAGTAAAATGAGGATTCAGTTTTAAGGCTTCATCAAAGAACCTTATGGCCGTCTTGTATTCTTCTCTACAATAATGAATATACCCTTGCAAATGAAAATTGATAAAAGAGAAAGGATCAATCTGAATGGCAGTCTCTAAGTATTTGAAAGCCGCTTCATATTTTCTTTCGACGACCAACATCGAAGCCATTGATTGATAATATTCGACCGTTGGTCGGATCTCGAATGATTTTTGCAAATGTTCATAAGCTCCTTGCAAATCCCATTTGGGCAAAAAGGTATCGTAAGACAGATGCAATTGACATTCAGGAATACGATCATCCAAATCAATGGCTTGATCCAAATAAGGTCTTCCGCTGGCAAACGCATCAGTAGCGGGTATAAATCCCATCGTCCCGAGCAAGGTGTAACCCAGATGAATCCCCAAAAATCCCAAGGCGAATTTGGGATGTTTCTTTACCATTTCTTTAAGAATAGCAATGCCTTTTTCCAGATCAGGTTTGGACATCTTCAAGATATGGTATCGCGCTTGAAGATAGAATTGGTAATTTTCGACTGAGATATCGGGAGGCGTGACCAATTGCTCCGCAATGTCAAAGTGACCAATATGTTCTCTTAGTTTATCTGCAATCAAAAGGCTAATTTCATCTTGAACCGCAAAGATATCATCCAACAGGCGATCAAAAGTTTCAGACCAAAAATGAACGTCTTCATTGACATCTATCAACTGTGCCGTAATGCGCAATTTATTTTTTGACAAGCGAATGCTCCCTTCTAAAATAGTGGAAACGTTTAAGTTGGCACCGATTTCTTTGATGGGCAGGTTTTTATTTTTAAAATGAAAAGAGGAACTACGAGAAGTCACTTTTAACCCTTTTATTTGGGCAAGCGCATTGATGATTTCTTCGGTCATACCATCAGAGAAATATTCATTATCAGGGTCGGCACTCCTGTTGACGAAAGGGAGCACTGCAATGGTTTTATGGGCTCGCTTGCCTTTTCCTTTTAACTCCAAAGGTTGAGGAACTACAAGCGCTTGATCTTGAATGGCAAAAACTTCGATGGGATGAATGACATTTTTAAATTCAAAATGGCCCAAAGAAACCGTCGAAAACTGAGGTTGGTTCAGTAACTCCTCATTCAATCTTCCCGACAACAATACCGCGCCCGCTACCCCCATACTTTCAATACGAGAAGCAAGGTTGACACTATCGCCATAGATTTCTGTTCCATCAAAGACAATATCTCCTAGGTGCAATCCAATCCGCAAGGGCACTGCTTCTCCTCCTTGCAATCCTTTTTGAATGGCAACAGCACAGGCAATGGCCTCAACCCCACTTTGAAAAATACTTAGTGTTCCGTCACCAAAATATTGCAATATCTCGCCCTGATAAGTTTGATGTTTTTCCGCAAAAACCCGACGATGGCGAACTCGAACCGCATTTGCTTTATGCTCATTTTCTTGCATCAATGCGGTATAACCAATAATATCGGTGAACATGATCGCAGCAAGACGGCGGACTTTTCTTGATTGGTCCATATTTCGTTTTTTTAATGACCAGGATGCCTCTTTCCTTTTTCCATCGATATTTTCGCCTCTTTGGATGCAAGGCTAGAAGGACCTACCATCATTTTTCATCCGACAATAATGGCCAAGGCCTTGATGATTTCATCCATTGGCTTCAAGCGTCCGGAAGAAAAGCTAGGCCAACAATGGACATGGGAAGTTATAGAAGATATTTTATATAACAAACGGAAAGGAAAATATTCTTCGCCTGATGTGTCGATTCTTAATGTAAAAGCGTTGCCATCTTTTTGCTGCTCAACCACTATTTTTATTTTTAGAGGACAACTGCAAAATCCTGGTGTTGTAATAGTTGAATTCTTTTCGTAGTCTTTTTGGGGTTCAGAACACCCCGTGCAATGATTCCGACGTTTTTACGATTTAAGGAAGGTTTGAATAGAAAAGAAAAGCGGTCTATTATCGCCTTTTTTCTGATTTGTTCCGCATTGGGATTGATGATTACTTGAGCAAAACTTTGTAAACGCAGCAAAAGGAAGAAGAAGATAAAATAACCGAAGCGCATCATTTAATGCTCAATAATCTTAATG
>JBCCSR010000647.1:0-4153 GCA_039199865.1 Bacteroidota bacterium | reverse complement strand
TTCCTCTTTCCCGGAGTCGGTTATGGTGGTAGTTGTTTTCCAAAAGATGTTCAGGCATTACACAAGACGGCCAACGAACATGAGTACGAGTTCAAAATTTTGAACTCTGTGATGAACGTCAATCAAATCCAAAAGACCGTTTTATCGCAAAAAATCAAGCGCTATTTCGGACAAGATTTGGCTGGAAAGACGATTGCTGTTTGGGGACTAGCATTCAAACCCAACACAGATGATATTCGCGAGGCCCCTGCCCTTTACATCATTGATGAATTGCTCGAAGCAGGTGTCAGCATCAAGGCCTTCGATCCAGAAGCCATGGACAACGTCAAAGCCATTTACGGAGAGCGAATTACCTTTGTCGACAATCAATACGACGCTTTAGAGGGAGCTGATGCACTTGCCATCGTCACGGAATGGAGCGTTTTCCGTACCCCTGATTTTGAAAAAGTCAAGTCCTTACTCAAAGACGATATCGTTTTTGATGGTCGAAACCTTTACGATCTGGATAAGATGAAAAAGTGGGGCATGCACTACGAGAGCATTGGTCGTGCAACCATCACCAAGCCCGTAGAAACTAGTTCAAATGGACAATTGAGCTAATCGTTGCATTTTCTGTAAGGAGCCCGACTCCTCTGCTGAATAAAAAAAATCCTGGATCTGATCAAGATTCCAGGATTTTTTTATGTCATTCGTTCCCGACAAAAAACAACATTTCATCAATCAAATGGCCTTCAAAGCTGGATAAATGTCGCATATTATCATTGCTTTCAGTTCCCTGATGTATCTTTGCAATCAATTGGTCATTATGACGTTAAAAAAAAGTCATGAAGTATTTATTCTACTGTTTTTGTTTGCTGTTCCTTTTCGGCTGTGACAATGGCCTGGAAACCGTTGAAGAAAAAGCCGAGGATGGAAGTGTGACCCGTTATGTACGCAAAAAGGAAAATTTCGCCAAACACGGTCTCTTGGTTCGAATCGATGCCAATGGATTAAAGTTGGAGGAATCGAATTACGAAGAAGATGTTTTGCACGGTGAGCGGCGACTTTATTACGAAAGTGGAGAATTGCAGATTGTGGAACACCATACCCAAGGACAGTTTGAAGGATCTTACCAGATTTTCCATAAAAATGGCCAAGTAAAATTTGAAGCAGCCTACCAGAATGGTTCTCTGGAAGGAAAAGGCAAGAGTTATTATGAGGATGGTCAAGTAAAGGAAATCGTTACATTTGCCAACAATGAAGAAAATGGTCCTTTCGAAGAATTTCATCCCAACGGAAAAGTAAAAGCTCGCGGCGAGTACCTGGATGGTGACAATGAACATGGATTGTTAGAATTGTTTGATGAAGATGGCGTGTTGGTTAAAAAAATGAACTGTACCCGGGGCATTTGCCGTACCAGCTGGAAAAAAGACAAAGGAGAGGCCGAAAGCTGATCCGCAAAAAATAAATATGAGTAAATATCTACCCTTCTGTTTATTAGTTTTCGCCCCAATTTTACTCCCTGCACAAGTAGGTGGAGAACATGTTTTTGAGTTTCTCAATCTCTCCAACACTGCCCGTACAACCGCCCTAGGAGGTAGCTTGATCACTGTAAAAGATGATGATGTTGGACTGGCATACGGCAACCCAGCCTTGCTCAATGCCGAGATGCATCAACAAATGACCTTCAATTACAACTTTCACGTTGCAGGAATCAGCAATGGCTACGCCGCCTATGGTCACCATGTTGAGCAATGGGCAACAAGTTTTCATGCGGGTGTCCAATACATCAACTACGGAACTTTTGATGCGACTGATGAATTCGGACAAATCAACGGAACATTCGATGCTGCGGAGTACGCCATTACTCTGGGAGGGGCTCGACAATTGTATGACAAACTCGCTATTGGAGGAAATGTCAAATTCATCACATCCCAATTAGAAGGCTTCAACTCTACGGGACTCGCGCTCGATGTAGCTGCTTTTTATCGAGACACTAGCGGTCGTTTTTCTGCTACCTTAGTCGTCAAAAATATCGGTGGCCAGTTGAGCACCTACCAAGAAAACAATCAGGAAGACATTCCCTTTGAAATTCAGGTAGGCATCTCACAACGCCTCAAACATTTGCCCTTTCGCTTATCTATTACCTACAATAACCTCAATCGCTGGAACGTCCTCTTTGACGATCCGAACGAAGAAAACAATACCCTGATCATTGGTGGAGAAGAACCGACAGAGAGCAGCCAGTTCTCAAAAAATGTGGATAACTTTTTCCGACACCTGGTTTTTAGCGGCGAATTTTTGTTTGGTGCTCGGGAAAACTTTCGGGTACGTGTCGGTTACAGTCACTTTCAGCGCAAAGAACTTTCAGTGGATAATTTTCGAAGCCTTGCGGGTTTCTCCTTTGGATTGGGACTGAAAGTGAGCAAGTTTAGAATCGATTACGGTAGAGCTTTTTACCATCTTGCGGGTGGCCTCAATCACTTGACCATTTCGACCAACCTCCGCGAATTTAAAAAATAAGCTGCCGAAGTCTTGCAACTAAAACCCATTGGCTTTGATCACTTCTCTATACCATTTAGCGGAGGCCTTGGGAATGCGTTTTAAGGTATCAAAATCGACATAGTGCATCCCAAATCTTTTCTCATATCCTGATGCCCACTCAAAATTATCCATGAATGACCACAAAAAATAGCCTTTGAGTTGAACTCCATTGGCAATCGCCTTGTGGCACTCTTCGATGTACGTTTTTAAATAATTCAATCGACGTTCGTCATTGACCTCTCCATCCACTTCTTGATCATCGAAAGCGCAACCGTTCTCAGTAATGATAATATCGGGTCCTTGATATCGTTCGTGAATCCACTCCAACAATTTACGACACCCCCAGGGAGCAATGTTCCAGTTCATTGCCGTTTTTTTCCAGCTGGGATGGGAAGAAAGATTGATGTCTTGATCTTCTGCCAAACCTGCATTATCATAAACGGAAGTTTGCTTTACATTGCCCGTCGCATCCGCTACGCTCATAGTCGAATAGTGATTGAGGCCAAAAAAGTCGGCAGAACCCAGTAGCAAATCCCGTTCTTCTTCGCTAAATTGAGGCAAGCGATCGCCCAATCGTTCAACCATACACTTTGGATAATGTCCTAAATAAATGGGATCGGCAAACCAGGCCACAAAGAATTCCAAGGCGCGTTGGGCCGCAGCTTTATCCTCGGGGCTGTCGGTTAATGGCTCGCGCCAGTCGCAATTATTGGTAATTCCAATACGTCCTCCTTGTGCTTGCTGGTACTTTTGCCGATAGCATCGAACCGCCTTGGCATGCGCTTTTAAAATATTATGTCCCGCCAAATAAGGTGCCGAATGAGATACTTTTCCCGGAGCAAAAGTCCCCAATCCATAGCCTAGGATCGAGATGACCCAGGCCTCATTGATCGTGATCCAGTTTTTTACTCGATCCCCAAATCGTTCGAAGCAAAGCTCCGCGTAGTCTTCAAATAGGTCAGAAATAGCATCTCCCAACCAACCCTCTTCCTCAAATTGTAAGGCCAGTGGAAGATCCCAATGATATAGGGTAATCCAAGGTTCAATACCATTTGCAATCAATTCATCGATCAAGTCGGAATAAAACTGAATGCCTTCTTCGTTGATATTTGACTTTCGACCGTCAGGCATCAGCCTGGGCCAGGAAATCGAAAAACGATAGGCGGGCAAACCAATCGCTTTCATCAATTGTACATCTTCTTTCATCTTGTGAAAGTGATCACAGGCAAGATCTCCGTTATCCGAATTCGCCACTTTACCCGGAATTTGGCAAAAGGCATCCCAGATAGAAGGCCCTTTTCCCCCCTCTCGCCATGCCCCTTCAATTTGATAAGAAGAGGTCGCTGATCCCCAAATAAATCCGTCTGGAAACTGAATCATAGTGTACTGTTTTTACGAGTGATGACTTCTAGTCAATGAAAGCGTTTGGCAAATTGCTCCGGGATGAATCCTTAACGACATTTGCCTTTGCCGTCTAGCAGTTTTGGTAGCCCTATCGGAGATCGAACCAAACCATTTTCCTTAAGCTGCTGCTTTTCAAGCAGCCCCAAAAATTCCTAAATTCCCTTAATAAAGCAACTTTTTTGACTACTTTTCCGTCTTATAAAACGAATTAGGTGTTTACCTAAAC
>JBCCSR010000646.1:0-4158 GCA_039199865.1 Bacteroidota bacterium | reverse complement strand
ATTGGTGGCATGCAGCCCATTTACGGAATTGTAATTGCTGTCTTGTTTCTCCAAGAAATGCCTACTTGGAACAGTTGGTTGGGAGGAGCAGTGATTTTATCGACAGTTGTTTTAGAGAGTTGGAGAAATCATTCTTTAATTAGCCAAAAAAATGACCCATCCATATGAAGATCCAATATCAAAATGAGCATTTGATCATTTTCGAAAGCGCTCTTTATCGGACCACAACTACACTATTTTACAATGAAGACGTCTTATTATTGGTCGATCCCAATTGGTTGCCCACAGAGATACAAAGCATCAAGAAAACAGTGAATCAACTGCGGGGGCATCGCCGGCTGCTCGTGCTGTTTACTCATTCTGATTATGATCATATCATTGCCTGGAAAGCTTTCCCTGAAGCCGAAACCATTGCCTCTCAGGCCTTTGTTGAGCAGCCCCAAAAAAAGAAAATCCTTCAACAAATTTTGGATTTTGATCAAATGTATTACATCGAACGGACTTATCCATTGCAATATCCCGACATCGACTGGGTCATCGAAAGAGATGGACAAAACCTCCATTTTGGCCAGACACGGTTGACTTTTTATCTGGCTCCGGGACACAACCTCGACGGCATGTTTACTTTGATCGACTCAAAGGGGATTTGGATTGCGGGAGATTATTTGAGCAATATTGAATTTCCCTTTATTTACCACAGCAGCTTGGCTTACGAAAAGACTTTGGAAAAGGTAGATTATATTTTACGGCACCACCATGTACAGTTACTGGTTCCCGGACATGGAGATCATACTACTGATCAAGCGGAAATTCAAAATAGGAAAGAGGAGGACTTGAAGTATATTCGGCGATTGCGATCTGCCATAAAAAGGGGGCAGCCTTTCGATGAAGACCTTTTATGGCAGCGCTACCGATTTAGTGGGGGGATGAGGGGCTTTCACAATGAGAACATCAAAATAATAAGTGGGGAGTTGGGGGAAATATTCTAAAAAAATCGGCTTTGGGATTGAGGGACGTCTAGGGGGGACGGGATTTTAATTTATTGCAATGAGTATCTGTAGAAGTAGTAGACGAGCAGTTGGATTGGTGACTTATGAGAGGCAAAAGCATAATTCTTTACTTTTAGTGGGTGAAATAAGGGTAATCTGTAATTAAAAAGTAAAGTATATGCTATAGACAAAAGATTTTTTGGTTGAGATAAATGATATATAAACTTTTTTTAGTTAGTGTTAATTGTCTCTATGATGAATTTTTTTTAAAAAGGCTACCCTTAATCATGCTCAGCCTTGGCGAGATTGATTCATCATCTGCAATATAATCGGGAGGAAGTCGTCAATTGTTATTGCTCATGAAGGTACCCGCAAACGAGTCAAAGTATTGATTATGAAGGAGATGGTATTTTACTACTTGCCGCTGCTCTCCGTACAGAAACGCGAGGATATGGATCTGTTTTATGATCCTATAAGTTCACTAACAAAAATTTTATCAAATAGTGCTAAAAATCGTTTGGCTTGCGTAATTTCCGTCCTTTAAAATGACCCTATCGAAAAACGAAAGCGTATGTCAAAAGTCTTAATCATCGGAGCCGGAGGAGTGGGAAGAGTTGTCACCTACAAATGTGCTCAGCATCCCGAGGTTTTTTCTTCTATTGTATTGGCCAGTCGAACGGTGGCTAAATGTAAAGCGATTGCGCGTGATGTTGCTACCGATCTTGCTTACACGGCAATTGAAACCGCTGGGGTAGATGCGGAAAATGTACCGGAATTGGTGGCACTGATGCGCACTTACCAGCCAGTCATGGTGATTCACGTCGCCTTACCTTATCAAGATTTGACCATTATGGAAGCCTGTCTGGAAACCGGAGTCCATTATTTGGATACTGCCAATTATGAGCCAAAGGAGGAAGCTAAGTTTGAGTACAGTTGGCAATGGGCTTACAAAAGTCGCTTTCGCGAAAAAGGCATTATGGCTTTGCTGGGTTGTGGATTTGATCCTGGTGTGACCAGCATCTTTACGGCTCGTGCTGCCAAGCATCACTTTGATGAAATCCATTATTTGGATATTGTTGATTGTAACGCAGGAGATCACGGTCATCCCTTTGCTACTAATTTCAACCCTGAGATCAACATTCGAGAAATCACTCAAAAGGGGCGCTACTACGAAAATGGAGCGTGGATAGAAACTGAGCCACACGCCATCGCCAAAATGCTCAACTATCCCAATATCGGTCCTCGTCAATCTTATCTAATTTATCACGAAGAACTGGAATCGCTGGTCAAGAATTATCCTACCCTTAGGCGTGCTCGATTTTGGATGACCTTTGGAGAGGAATATCTAACTCATCTTCGTGTCATCCAAAATATTGGAATGGCTGGCATTGCACCCATTTCATATCAAGGGATGGATATCGTTCCCCTCAATTTTCTCAAGGCGGTGTTGCCCGACCCCGGTGAGCTAGGACAAAACTACAACGGTGAAACCTCAATTGGTTGTCGAATCAGAGGGCTCAAAGATGGAAAGGAGCGCACCCATTACATTTGGAACAACTGTCAGCATCAAGCTGCTTTCAAGGAAACTCGGGCTCAAGGCGTCTCCTACACCACGGGAGTCCCCGCCATGATTGGAGCGATGATGATGGTAACCGGAAAATGGATGGGAAAAGGGGTCTTCAACGTCGAAGAATTTAATCCTGATCCTTTTCTCAATAAGATGAATGAATATGGCTTGCCTTGGCAGGAGAAATTTGATATCGACCTAGAATTATAGTTATGACAATTGATTATTCTGTCCTTCCTTCTCCCTGTTTTGTATTGGAGGAAAAGCGCTTGCGTCAAAATCTCGCTCAGTTGGCTCGAGTAGAACAACAGGCAGGAGTATCCATCATCTTGGCCTTCAAGGCTTTTGCCATGTGGTCCGTTTTTCCAATTATTCGGGAGTACTTATCTGGCGCGACGGCTAGCTCTTTGTTCGAAGCCCAATTGTGTTTTGAGGAAATGGGCGTTAAAGCACATACTTATGCGCCAGCATATTTGTCGGAAGACATGGATCAAGTCCTACAGTATAGTAGCCATATTACCTTTAATTCTTTGAGTCAGTTTGATCTTTATCGGGAAAAAGCAAAGCAAGCGGGTATTTCTTGCGGTCTTCGCATCAACCCCGAATATTCTGAAGTAGAGACAGCGCTTTATGATCCTTGTGCCCCTGGGAGTCGACTAGGCGTTGCGGCAAAATCTTTAGCGCAAGGGTTACCCGATGGGATAGAGGGCTTGCATTTTCACAATTTATTTGAAGCTAATCCTTCGGCTCTTGAAGCGACCTTAAAAAGTGTGGAAGAGAAATTTGCACCTCATTTGGAAAAAGTAAAATGGGTCAATATGGGAGGAGGGCATTTGATTACTGGAAAAACATATGATTCCGCTTACCTCATTGACTTGTTGATTCGTTTTCGCCAAAAGTATGGCGTTCAAGTGATCCTCGAACCGGGAAGTGCTATCGCCTGGCAAACCGGATTTTTACAAACGACCATTCTAGATCTTGTTGAACATGAGGGAATAAAGACAGCCATGATTGACGCCTCGTTTACGGCGCACATGCCCGACACCCTGGAGATGCCCTATCGACCCATTATCCGCGAAGCTTTGCCAAGTGGAACTAGTTCGTATGGCTATCGAATAGGAGGGATGACTTGTTTGGCCGGAGATTTCCTGGATACTTATTATTTTGAAAAACCGCTTGCCGTTGGCGATGTTTTGATTTTTGAGGATATGATGCATTACACCATGGTAAAAACCAATATGTTCAATGGAGTAAAACATCCCTCAATTGCCATTTGGACTTGTGATGATCAAGTCAAAATATTGCGTCAATTCGATTATACAGATTTTAAAGCTCGACTCTCTTGACGATTCAACAAGCATATCATTCTTTTTGCCAACAAATCCAGGCGGTATACGATGCGGGGGAGGCCCACAGTATTGCTCGAATTGTTTTTGAGGATTGTTTTCGGAGTTATGATTTCCAGTCGCAGCAACCGTTGGCGAGCGAAAATCAGGAGCGATTGATGCGCATTCAAAATCGCCTTTTACAAAATGAACCCATTCAATACATTCTGGGGCAGGCTGACTTTTTTGGTTTAAAATTGGCGGTGAACTCCAGTGT
>JBCCSR010000645.1:0-4175 GCA_039199865.1 Bacteroidota bacterium | reverse complement strand
CGGGATTCTACCGGAAATTACTTTAATTGAGCTCAAAAAAAAGTAGAAAACCCTAAATTACATTAATTAGAACCCCAAAATGTTGTTATTTTGTGCAAACGCTGACAACTCTTGTCGGTACAAATACGAATCTGACAATTAAAAGAACACATGAACAAATTGTTGAGGGGTGCCCTTTTTTTGATGGTATTATTAGCGGCTTGTACCAATGACAAGCCCAAAGATGAGGAGCAAAATATCCTGGAGGGAAAATGGCAGATCAAACAAGCCTTGCGGAAGGGAAATGTGACCGATGCACTCAAAGGCATTTATTTCGAATTCCTTCCGGAATCCAAGATGATTTCCAATTTCAACCTTAGCGTAGAAGCCAGAGAAAGCACCTATACCTTAAAAGAAAACATCCTAGTTGAAAAGAATCAAGTAGAAGGAGAGCGCACCTTTATCATTGAAAAAGTGGACACGGAAAACCTAGTACTATCGACGGACTATCAAAATATCCTGTTCAAACTCATCTTGGTGAAAAACGAACCAACTGCCGATCAGTAACCTGATTTTTAGCCAAAAATGGGTTTGTAGAAAACACGTATCGTTCTTAACTTCTGTTTTTAATAAGCATTTCCGATCTCACTTGCGTTATACTGATGGATCATCTCTGCTTGAATCCAGGCAAACGAGATGGTTGCAACAATCAGTCTGTTGCTATTTTTTGCCGAATCATAACTATTGTCATATGAAACTTCGATTTACCATCTTCAGTTTATTGCTCACCCTGACTACGTGGACGCAAGCATTGGATATGAGTGTTAGCCACAACACTTTCAAAGGGCCAAGCTACAATTTTGTTGAGATGCACTTTTTTGTACTGGGAAAAAGCGTCCAATTTGATGTTCAGGAAGGAGGGCAGCTGCAAGCTAGTTTGGAGATATTGATGCTCATCCGCAAGGACACCAGCATTGTGCAATACGACAAATACCTTTTGAGCAGTCCGCTGTCATTGACCGAAGTCAACTTTATGGACATCAAAAGATATGCACTGGAAAATGGTACCTATCAATTGGAGGTCGTCGTAACCGATCTCAATAATCCTGAAAATAAGAAAACGCATCGTTCCACCATTGAGATGAACTACAATGAAGTGGATTTGGCGATTTCAGACATTCAACTTCTGGGCGCTTTTCAGAAAGATACAGCCAATAACCCGATGGCGAAAAATGGTTATTTATTGGAAAATCTTCCGTATAATTTTTATACCAAGAAGGCAGATGCACTTCGCTTCTATATAGAAATTTACAACAGTGATCAACAGATTCGCGATCAGTACTTGGTCCGTTATTTTATCGACGAGTTGCGAGGCGATGGCAAACGTCGACCCGTTTTGACGGGACATAAGAAAAGGATACCAAAGCCAGTTAATATTTTGTTGATGCAAAAAAGTATTGCTGATTTACCCTCGGGAAATTATCAACTGCGCGTAGAACTGAGGGATCAAAAGAACAAGCTGTTTACCCACAAAAAAATCGACTTTCAACGAAGTAATCCTCGCCAATCCAGGCAAGAGGAGCAATTGGCCGATACGGGACCCCAGGAGAATTTTACCAATAAGTTGAGTCTCGAAGAATTGCGCTATGGCCTAAAAGCTATTGCTCCAATCATCAACGATGCGGGCGTAACCATCTTGAATGAAACCATTGCTGGAAGGGATAGTCTTTCTCAGCGTAGACTTTTATTCGCTTTTTGGTATGGCCAGGATGCCCGTGATCCCGAGGCTAGTTATCTCAAATACATGGAGGTAGCCAAGGCGGTAGACAAATTGTACGATTCTGATTTTGGCTACGGTTTTGAAAGCGATCGAGGCTTTATTTTTATGAAATACGGTAAACCAGATGACATCACTCGCGTAGATGATGAGCCCTCTGCGCCACCCTATGAAATTTGGACTTACAATGACTTTCCACGAACGACACAAACCAACGTAAAATTTCTCTTTTACAATCCCACTTTAGCCTCTGGCCAATTCCAACTTTTACATTCCAATGCCAGGGGAGAACTCAACAATCCTCAATGGGAGATTGAGCTCTACCGAGATGATGGTAGTACCCTCAATAGTACAGATTTTGATTCGACGATTGCTCCCGATGGAGTTGGTCGACGAGCAAGGCGGTACTTTACAGACTTTTGATTTTCATTTACGGATATGTTGGATACAACATGCTGGACAACTAGAATCCATTCAGCCAATCGAGATTGCCTCCCATAATATTAAAGAAAAGGACGCCCACTAAGATTGGACAAAGTACAGAGATGAGCATAAAAACAAAATAGCTTCTTGGTACTTTGGAGGGTTCGATCCATTCGACCACCAATGAGATCAAAAGGATGAAGAAAAAGATACAAGCAAAAACAGCACTAATCAGGGATGCGATGTAATCATTCCACAACCAAAGGACTAGGTAAAATAGGAATTGGATGAGGATTAATTCAATTGGTCGTGGACTGAGCATGACGGATTTTTGTAATAAAATGCTGGATAAATTTAGGTATATTTGATCTTTGCAAAGTACCAATAGCTCGACTATTTGATGAGGAATTTCTGCTTGTTTTTTTCCTTGCTAATCACTGCCTGGTCACTTCACGGGCAATCTGCCGATTACGGCCTGATGTCCTCACGGCTTCAACAAGCGCTAAAAGAACGCCCCCACCAAACACACGCTATTTCTATTCTTCTAACGGATCGCTTGGATATTCGTTCTATGGATCGGTCCTTTTATCAATACAAGGTAGGACTTTCTGAGAGAACGTATCAAGTGATTACTGCCCTAAAGGCAAAGGCTGTCGCTACTCAGCAACCCGTATTAGACATATTAACTTCTTCCGAGAACGTCGAACAGGGGAGTATCCAACCTTTTTGGATTACCAATATTATTTTTGTGCGAGCGCAAAAATCACTGATCGAACAATTGAGCAGATTTCCTGAGGTAGAGTGGTTGGATTTGGATGGGCAGTTGGAATTGGAAAGCCACCAAGAATTAGCTTGTGAACAGATCTCTGATTCTGGTAGGGCGGGGTCAGGGTTGAAGGCCATCAATGCAGGCCAACTTTGGCGGATGGGTTACACGGGGCATGGAACCCTCGCAATGGGGGCTGATACTGGAATTGATCCCAATCATCCAGCTTTGGCAAAAAATTGGCGGGCACGAACGGCGCCTAAAGCACAAACTTGGTTTGACCCCAATGATCCATCCAGCGTGGAGCCAGCTCATTGTGGTGACCATGGCACCCATACCATGGGAATCATCCTCGGACTCGATCGACTTGCCAAGGATACCTTGGGAGCGGCTTTCAATGCTCAATGGATTGGTACGAATATTTTATGTGGAAATGGGACACAAGCCAATATTGCTTCCCTTCAATGGGCCCTTGATCCCGATGAAAATCCGATGACCATTAACGATCAACCGGATGTCATCAATAATTCTTGGCTGGACCCAGAACTTGAGCAGGGGGAAGATTGTACGAGTGTTTATGTCGATGTTTTCAATGCTTTGGAAGCGGCAGGAATTGCCATGGTATTCTCTGCTGGAAATAGAGGAGCAGCACCTTCTACCATTACCAGTCCAAAAAATATCAACACCGATTTGGTCAATGTCATGTCGGTCGGGGCACTCAATGCGCATCATGCCAATTGGACCATTGCGGGTTTTTCCAGTAGGGGACCCTCCGTTTGTGGTGGAACGGAATCATTGCTTATCAAGCCTGAGGTTTCGGCTCCCGGAGTTGAGATTCGCTCCTGCTCGATTGATGGCGCATATAGTGTGAAAAGTGGTAGCTCAATGGCTGCTCCCCATGTCTGTGGAGCACTGCTTTTACTCAAAGAAGCTTTTCCTGAATTGACCGGTACGGCCCTTAAATTGGCTTTGTACTACAGTGCAACTGATCTGGGCAGCCCCGGTGAAGACAATGATTATGGCATGGGGCTCATCAATGTATGGGCTGCGTTCAATTATTTGATCGGGCAAGGGCATCAACCCACTTCTCCCTGGGTAATGCACGACGCTCTATTGGTAGATATTGATGTGCCAAGTCGCAATTGCGATAGTAGAGCAGCTTTCGATTTGATCATTGAAAATGGAGGCACCCAAAACTTGACCTCGATGGAGGTACACTATCAACTGTTG
>JBCCSR010000644.1:0-4176 GCA_039199865.1 Bacteroidota bacterium | reverse complement strand
TCTACGACGTAGGGCACATGATCTCCCAATAATCTTTTTCTAGAAAACGTTTCTAGCTTATCCAAAGCAAGGGAGCCCGCCCCAGTTTTCATCGCTCCTCGCAAAGCGTAAAGGGTCGCCCGATCCCAAAAAGTAGTCGTTGCTTTTTCATCGTAACGCAATTCTACCAAAATGCCATTTTCGGTCCACAGTTTATCAAAAAGCGCTTTGAGCGTTCCCTCTTGGCGCTGGGTAATTCCCATACACAACGGTAGGCAAATCCAATGTCGGAGGTACTTGTTTTCCTCAAAATATTTGTAAGTGTCCAGTCCTTCCATGCTTGCTCCAAAGTATTGTTCAATGGCTTTCTCCATTTCAAGACGTCGGCTTTCATAGATTCTAGATTTACCGGGATAACCCAACACTTTTGCCAAACGGGCACTCAGTTTCAAACCCCCATAATACAAGGAGGAGGTCGACAAATTGGCTTTTCCCGTAGGAATGCGCCCCTCCATTTCATCGGATTCGGAAAGAACCACTCCGGCAGCATTTCGCTTGCGATGACAATAGTCCAAAGCCCACTCAACCAGGGGCCATACTTCCTGAGCTTGGCTGCGATTGCCCGAGGCCAAGAGGTAGTGCGTTGTCCCGTAGGCGATCATGGCCGCATCTCCCCGATCCAAATGCTCCATACTAAAATTGCCATCTACCTCAAAAGCATATGGAATCGATCCGTCTCCTTCCGGAATGTGTTTTTGAAATTGACGGTAAGTATTGTAGGCCGCAATATTCCCCGGTTCGTAACCCAAATAAGGAAAAAAGGGACCACTGTATTCTACCTGATCATTGGCCCAAACACCGACGTAATAATTTCCCCCACCAGGAGAGTGCACCAAACCCATGGAAGAATCAAAAATATTTTCAGCCGCTCTAATTTTTGAAAAGTAAAACAGTTGATTGAGGACGGGATCTGGTGTTTCCAAAATCAAGTGGGCTTGCATGCTGCGCAAAAATTCCTCTCGCTTTCGTTTTGCTTTTTGAAAATCAAAGTCCTCTACTTTTTCCTCTTGATAACGAGCTCCAAAATAAAGGGGGAAGCTAAAAGATTGACGGGGTGCCAGTCGAATTTGTTCAGCCCCCTTGCTAAACACCTCAAAGGCATAACGCCCCTTGTAGCCCAGTTCCTGTTGTTGCAAACGACAGTGTGCAATGTCGATCACTTTTTCTTGTGTCCCCAAGTTGATCAAGTCCCATTGCTCAACCAAAAACCGATCTTGCATCGAGGGATAAAAACTACGAACAATCTGTAAGCTGTCAACCGGACGATGGTAAACGATCAATTGCCCCGCAATTTCAATCGAATCGACAAATGAAGGATTGATGATTTTATTGCCAAGGTGAATCCGTGGAGCAATATCATCCGAAACCGTTCTCCGAAAATAGGCCCGGTACTTTTTCCAGTCGGGCTCATCTGATTTGTTGAAAGTCCGCAATTGAGGAAAGATGACATCGCGACTCACCGATAGTTTTTTATTTTCATCAATGTCATAATAAAGAATAGCGGCCACCTTACGACCCGCCATTTCGATATTTTCTTGATGCGGCAAACGGTCTTCTTGGGTCACATCCCAAACAATACTTTGTCGATCACTCAGTTGCCAATAATCTTGGGAAAGGGATTCAAGAGGCGCTTGGGCCGTAGCGGAAAGAACAGAACATAGCAGTAAAATAGAGAAAAATGGTCGTCTAAGCATCTGGGTCAATCTTAACAGTCAATTTTGAAGAATTCTAGTGAAATAAGCAGGGTGAAGATAGAAAAAATTGACCAAAATGATTTCGAGATGAGTTCCTTTTGAGAATTATTGACAAGTCGCATCATAAACCGTTTCCATATGCTCGATGAATGCTTCCAGTGAGGCGTCCTCAGAGGGTAACCCCAAAGCAATGGTTTGCGATTCAACTACCACCTCACCCTCTTCGTTTTGACAAGCCCTCACGATACCTAAACCAATAAACATCAAATTTACTTTTTCTATTTTTTACTGCCTCTTGTTTTTATTTGCTCCTAGTAGCACTTTGGCGGTCAAAAGTCCAAGCCCCGCAAAACAAGTTACTCAAAGTACAAAAAAGAAAGCCAACAAGGTCAAACACAAAACAAAAAAAGCGGGCTTCTTCAAACGACTTTTTGCAAAATGGAGCAAAAAAAAGCAAAGCAAAAAACACAAAAAAGCAAAGCGAAAGCGCCCAGAACAAAAAAAGAATAGCCAATGGCTCTACCACAGCAAAAAGGTATTCCTCGGCAGTCTTATTGTTTATTTGACCACCTTTTTCTTTGTAATTATGAGTTTCAACCAGCCACAAACCTTTGCGGGAATGGTCGGTTCAAGCGAATTCCTTCGGGTACTTTGGTTGGGTTCGATGATTCTAGGAATAGTGGCCCTTCTTAGCATTCTTTTATTTGAACTCGTTCGGCTGTTTTAATAAAACGATCATTGGCGATCCAACTGACGAAACTTTAATAACAATTCTTTTTCATCTGCATCTATCAGCCCTCTTTTCTTAAAGCCTTTTTTGAGCAACCATCTAGCTGCATCTGTAATCGCAATGTTATCATAATAATTGTCCCGAGCAAAGTGGACAAACTTCATGAGCAAAAAGGCATTGAACCAACGGAAAAAACGCTGATTGAAGGCTTGTGAATTGGCCGTGTTGCGTCGAATCTCCGCAAGCTTGTTTTCATAATTGACCAAGTCCAAAAACTCGCGAATACTCTCTGGCCAGTGATCCTGTAATTGTTTTTGTCGATTGGCTTTCGCTCTAAATAAGCGAGGAACATCGGTAAAAAAGACCTTGAGGTCTTGGAAAGCATTGGGGGCATAGGTCAAGAGTGGCTTTTGTCCCTTGAGCAGATCAGCTACAGCTTTACCAGTGCCGAAGGGGACGCGATCCGAAAGTCGCGGAGAGGGAATCACTCTGGTGTTTTTGATTTCTTCGAAGTGGCCCAGTTCAATAAATTTTTGTAAAAAGTAAAAATCTTCTCCTGCCTTGCGGCGATTCATGCCGCCTTGCTTTTGGTAAGCATCGGCTCGTACGGCCATACTCGATCCAATGGTCTGCTGGGCAAAAGGGAAACCCGCCCAGCGTTGGGCGTCGATGTAATAGCGAAGGTGGAGTTCGTATTCGGTAATGGCCTGATACACTTCTTGGGGGAAGGCAGTTCCCTCCAAAGGATGTTCAAAATAAATACTGACTGCCTGTAATTTGGGTTGTTGTAGAAATGCTTTTTCAATGGCCACCAAATAGTTGTCATCACAAAGAGAATCTGCATCAAAGCAACAAAGCAAGCCCGAAGGCCGATTGACTTGCAATAAACGATAAATGCCTTCATCCATCCCAATTTTTCTCGCCAGTCCGACTCCTGCATGTCTGGCCGGCAGATTGGTGTGGTAGAGTACATGAAACTTTAGGGTGGTAATGCTGTGCTGACGTCCCCAATGACAAGCCGCTTCATAGCTCTTCTGATTCCGTTGCTTCAAAGCCAATGTATCTTTTTCCGAGTCGTTGATCACCACGATTACTTCGACTGCACACTTGGGCAATTGACAATTGCTGATGGCCTCCAAACTTTTCAGCAAAGCCGGTTCGTCATAAGCGGGAATGACCACTACCATGCCCAAATCGGGATGGGGAAGCCCAATAATTTGGGCGGGATACAAAGCGCTTTTTTCCAGGTATGGAGTCATGATTTTGATTTGCTGATCCAAACGACGTATTTGGCCACTTTTTCGTGCGTCAGCAACAATTCAAGGCTGTTGAAATGCCGTCCCATTTCTTTTTCTGGAATTTGACGATGAATTTCTTTGTGGCAATCTCTACACAAGTTAACCGTCTGGTGCATTCGCTCACTACTAAAATTTTTCTTGAACCACTTATTGCGGTGTAAGGTACGAGGAATCAGGTGATGCTTGGTCGTTTTTTTCGTCTCTCTTTTACAAAGTTCACATGTCAACATCATACAATTCGATTCATGAATAAAAGTAATCAATCTTAGGGCAACAAAAAAGCAGCAGGAATCATTCAAGTAGCCGGCCCATTTTTTTTCCTTGTTTTAAATTTGCTTAACTTTTATTCATGAATCGAATTGTATGATGTTGACATGTGAACTTTGTAAAAGAGAGACGAAAAAAACGACCAAGC
>JBCCSR010000643.1:0-4182 GCA_039199865.1 Bacteroidota bacterium | reverse complement strand
TAAAAACTAAATCTGAAATTATGAAAAACGTACCTTTCTTATTGCTTTTGTTTTTCTTCGCCGCTTGTAATTCAAATACGGCTCAAGAAAAAATAGACAACACAAAAAACAATAGGTTGACCCTCGAAGAGGCACAGAAACAAAACAAAAAAAATCCGAAGAAATTATTGGTGGACATGTATACGCATTGGTGTGGCCCCTGTAAGATGATGGATCGTTCGACTTTTGTAGATGCCCAAGTGATTGAGCACATCAATAAAAATTATTATGCGGTTAAGTTCAATGCAGAATCTAAAGATCCAGTAAAATTTAATGGAAAAGAATTTGCCAACCCCAACTACAATCCCGACCGAGGAGCCAATCGCCGCAACGCCCCCCATCAATTCACCCAATCGCTTCAACTTAGAGGCTATCCTACCCTCGTTATTTTTGATCAAGATTTGAAGGTGATGGAGCGCATCGTAGGATTCAAAAGAGCCCCTCAATTGATGCAGACCCTACAACAATTAGATCGCAGCTAATGTCAATCTTCTACTGAGCGGTAGTCCCATCCAAGGCGATCATCTACCGCTCAGTAAACTCATTGTGCCTCTTCAGTAATCAAAGCTGCCCTCACCACATCTCGCCATCTCTCGTAACCTGCGCGGTTCATATGTAAACCATCTTCAATGAAAATGGAAGAATCGATGGAGATACTATCCACCAACATTGTCGGTGAAGTATCGAGGTATTCCATTTTTTCGTGAGCGGCAATAAACGTCGCAATCATCTCATTCCCCTTTTGGTAATCTGGCCACAAATTCCAACGGGCGATGGAAGGCTTCATGGGAATGTAATACAGCATCGTTTCTGGCAACTTCTGACGAATTTCCTGAATCAATGTCTTGAATGAGCGAAAAACGCGTAAGGGAGAAGCCCCTTCCGAAATATCGTTTTCCCCACAGTACAACACAATCGTCGACGGAGCGTAGGGAAACAAAATTTGATCTGCGTAATGGATTACCTCGGGTAAAGTCGATCCCCCAAAACCTCGATTGATCACTTCCAGGGGCGCCATATCTACCGCCAAACTATCCCACATACGAATGCTGGAACTACCGATAAACAACACTTGTCCTTTTTCCCGTGGCGCTTGCTGATCGCTTTCCAAAAAGCGATCAATCTCCTTTTTAAAGCGATTGATATCGGGTTTGGCCCGCTCGGTCCCCGTCATTCCCGCAGCATTGGTAGGCGGTTGTTTTTCTGCTTGACAGGACAGTATTAATAGCACAACAAAAAGGTAAAAACTATTTTTTTTCATATGTTTAAAGTTTTTCCGTAGCAATTAGCTTGTTGAAAATTTCCCGTACATTGGCAACTGCTACGCTTCTATCTGGCATCGTTTATTTGACTTGATAAGTCTTATTCTCCCTTCCCACTCCGGTAATCGTTAGGGATTTCCAGTTTTTGGGCAATTGGGTTTTGCTCTGACGAATCCCTTGATCGGTAATCTCCAAACCAGCAAAACCAGCCAACACGGCTTGTAGGGTTCCTCCGGCTCCGGTGGCAAAATAGGGATTGGTTCCTCCCGCAGTTTCTGCCAAGACCCCAAAAGGAGGGACCCTGTTGGGCTGAAATCCTCTTAACAATAATTCATAGCCCTTCTCCTGATCTCCTAGTTGATTGTACAAAATAGAGAGGACGGAGTGCGCCATGGCGGGACCGGTTGGAGACATTCGCGCTTCGTAGTAAAGCAGATCTCGTTTCACCTGTTCGGCCTCGGTAATCACTTGCAGTGGGTAAGCCAAAAGGTTTACATCGGCTTGTTTGATTTCTTCTCCTTGATAAGTTGCGTGCTCCCGAGTGATTCCATCTGGCATTTGCAACAAGACGATTTGATCCGCTACTTCCATCCAACGGGCATTGGCCTTTCGGCCCAAAACTTTGGCCGCATCGGTCGCATAGCGCAATGCGACCATCGCCACTGCGTTGGTAAAGGCATTATCGTCTACATTCTCTGCCCACTCATCTGCCCCCACAACATTGTTGATATGGTATTGACCATCCGCTCCCTTTTCTACCCGACTCACCCAATACTCGGCAATCTCCCGTAACATTGGATAGCCCCGCTCTTCCAGCCATTCTCGATCTTGGGTCACCTGATAATATTTCCAAGTGGCCCAAGCCACACAGCCGGTAATGTGGTGTTCGAAGGGGCCCGTCAGGGCCCAAACGGGGGTATCTTCCGAGCCATCTCCCGCCGACTCCCAGGGATACATAGCGCCTTTATAGCCATGCGCAAAGGCATTTTGTTTGGCCATTTCCAAACGTTCGTAACGATAATCTAGTAAAGAACGGGCCATCGCGGGCTGGAGCATCAAAATAGGAGGATACATCCACAGTTCGGTGTCCCAAAAAACGTGGCCATTATAGCCCAAACCCGATAAACCCATGGGAGACAAACTCAGTGCCGTCCCCTCACGCGCAAAGGCATAAAGATGATACAAAGCGGAACGAATATCGCGCTGAACGTCGGGATCCCCCTCGATGATGATGTCGCTTTTCCAGAGTTCCTCCCAGGCGGCCTCGTGGCGTTTGATCAAGCGATCATAGCCTTCCAACATGGCATAAATGCTCAGTCGCTCCGCTTCGTTGTGTGGATCTTCGTAGTGTTCGGAAGAACAGGCGGAAGCAACAATGCTAAAGCGATAGGTCTCTCCTGCTTTGAGCTTTTTTTTGAATTTGGCCAAATGCCGATTGTAGTCCCAATCTTCGTGAATGATATCGGGTTCGGTACCGTGTTTTTCTTCAAAAATAAAGCTATTAGAGACCGCCAGGGTATGCTTGCCCGAAGGGCTTTTCCCCACCGAGGTCAACAATGGAATATTGACGTGAGGCCGATCAATTTCAGAATAATAATTCCGTACGTCACTCAAATGATTGGGCGCCTCAATGACACTGTGGGGAATGATTTCGATGTCCTTTTTGGCCTGAATTTCTAAATGGATCAAGGCGGTGTAGGGCAAATGCCGCAAAGCCATCATGTCCTGTCGAATACTTGCTTGATCTCCTACATCAAAAGTAGTTGTCAAACTGGCTCGTTTCATATCCAGGGTTTGGGCATAATTGGCAATGTTCTGAGGAGCAACCCGATGTCCGTCAATATCCAAGTACATATTGACGTGATTGAAAGTCTTCAAAATATTAGATACTCTTCCTCTCTGATAATAATCGTAGACGCCATTGAGCACAACATCTTCCACTTGGAGGGGATGGGGAGAGGAAACAATTCCCATCATTCCATTGGCCACGGTAATGCCGTAATAATTATTGGGATCGATGTCGGTGGCGGGGATGATCCAGCCCGATTGATCCTCTTGGGCAGCACTAACCAATTGGATCATCAACATTGCTAAAAGAACGATTGGCTTCATACATTCCGCTTTTGAGTGCGTTTACATTTCTTCTGTAAACAACTTTGATAAAGAAAACTAAATTTAATCATAGTCTGGGAAAATAGCAGCAGAATGATCATTGTTTTTACTTCAATCGCTATCATTATTACCAGCCCTACCCCCCCTTGCAAAACATCGGACTTGTATGGAGAGATTCCAGTCAGCGGTAATGGGACTTTATTCAAAAGAAATGCGCTCGTTATCTTCCAATTTAATGGTCAGTCCATGTTCTTCGTCCCAACTACAGTCAAAATGAAGCCGTAGCTCACGGTCTTTGTCTCCAAAAGAAATGGAGGAAAGCCGTAAATTTCTCATCAAGAACGCTTCCTCTTCGAAGGTGCGATCATGCAAAATTTCCATTGTTCTTTTTGCATACCTGTAATATTTGGAGGCGGCATAAGCACCGCCATCTCCAAAGGTATAATGGACAATGGCCTTCAATAAATTGTGCTCTATTTTTTTCGCTTCTTCGATGAGCGCAATTAAGGTGTCAAAGTTGTTGATTTTTCTGGAAGCGTAGATATTTATTTTACTATTGGCCAGATAAGGTTTTTCGTAATACTCGTAGACCATTTCAGGATCGTACCATACTGGAGGATGCTCCGGATCTTCGAAGTTTTCTGGGTTGTGTAAATTGTAATCAACATTCCAATCCACACAGATAAAAGACTTGACTTCCAAATCAATTTCACCTGACGCTTCATTTTGTTGCCGGATGGCTTCAATTATCGATTTCATTGACTTGAAT
>JBCCSR010000642.1:0-4187 GCA_039199865.1 Bacteroidota bacterium | reverse complement strand
CAGCGGGAGGTACTGAATGCAGTTTTCTCAAGTTGAGCAAAAAAGAAGCAAAAAATGAATATCAAAATAGTAGATTTAAGGGGGAAATAAAAAACGTATTAACTACCTGATAATAAGATATTTAAATATGATATTGATTTTGTCTTTCACTACTTTACATATGGAAATGATACAAAAATGTACCGTAAAAAGTAATATGATTTATTGATATTTGAACAGAACATGTGTTTCAGTAATATAAAGATAATAAGAATATACTGAAATAGAAGTGTTTCCTCTACAGTTTGTTGAACTCATCCCATTACCGGAAGCCTTACTTTCATAGTAGTACGCTTACTCCCAAAGCAAATCGCAAATTCTAACCGAGATGGACTCGCCATTTTATGGATGGTTGAGTCTCAGCAAAAAGTAAATGTATTTTTTAGCTGAGGTAAATTTATATGGGCTACATTGATACCGTCTGCCAGTTGATGAAGGATGACGGTCAAATTTACTAGTGAGGGGCTGTATTTTTAACTTTCAAAATAATTGATATGTCTGACCTGGTTAACAAAACATTATTGGATCAGTTTGAATATTACTTAGCTTCAAGTTATGAGAATTATTACAAGCGGCAAGAATGGCAAACTGATCATCCCGTTTACCTTATTCGCTATCTTATAGACCACAATTTGATTAGAAAAACGACAATTCGTCGCTACGCCATCTTGAAAGAGTATGAAAGATTAACGGCAAGTACGAACCTCAAGAAAGTAAGAATTGTCGAAAAGCTATCTCATCGATTTAATCTATCGGAAAGATCGATTTATCTGACCCTGAAAGAGCACAGAAATCATTTCGAGAGGAGTAGAAAGAAATTTTAATTGATGTAATTGGAAAGCCATCAAATTTGCAGCAAAAAAATTATCGTCAAAAAGACGATTTCACCACTATAAAAAATAAATTATGGATCATCAAATTTTAGATTTAGGTATCATCGAATCTCCCCAGCAATTCCACCAATTAGGCATTTTTGTCTTAGACGGTAGTGGTTCTATGAAAAGCTCCGGGCGCAATAACATCTCCAAAGCGGATGAAGTCAATATTGCCGTAAGGGAATTACTCACTAGATTCAAAGCGAGTCGGATCAGGAAAAATTTTTCCTTTTGTGTGGTAAATTTTGATACTAGCGCAAGCTTAAAAACCCCAGTGACGGAGGCCGATTCAATTGATGATAATGACAATTATGATCCTCTGGTTGGTCACGGAAAGGGAACCCTGGTTTACAAAGGCTTAGAAATCGCCAAGCAAGAAGCCGAAAATTTTCTACAAAATGCCCCCCAAGGAGGAGTGCCCCACAGTGTTATCATTCTTGTCATGACTGATGGTCTCTGCCACAAACCTCAAGAGAGCCTCCAGTTTGCCGAAGGCATTAAAACAGGCCCTTTTACTGGGCAAGTCACCATCTGTACCACTTATTTTGGAGAAATTGGTAAGTCTGATTTAGCGGCTAAAGACTTTTTAATGGATATGGCCACTGATCGTATTATGGGCTTTAAGGAGGTTTATGATGCAGAGACCCTTAGAACATTTTTTGAAAAATCTATTTCGGCTGCATCCGGTGCCAATATTGATTAAGTCAATGAAACGCAAAACTGATCTCACCATTTGAAATCAGTTTATCATCAATCATTTGTTTACTCATAAAAGAATTGTTTTGAAAGAGGATATCGATTTTACGAAAGGTGTAATGGCCGTTGCTCGAGCAACAAACAAGGCAGTCAACCAAGATTTTGGCTTAGTCATCAATCACAGTTCGCTTCCATTGTCTGGTGTTGCGGTTGCGGATGGGTTAGGCTCCTTTTATCGCGCAGAGGTGGCCTCTAGGGTGGCATGTGAAACTATGGAACGTCTGATCTTGGAGAAAGATGACTTCCCCATCTGCTATCAAGAATTGTTTCAAGCTGCTGAGCAAGGCTTAATTCAACGAGTAGAGGAGAACAAAGTGTGGCTGGAAGAAATGCCAGATGCTTCTCAAGCATTCGGCACCTCTCTGATCTGTGCCGTAGAGTTGGAAAAAACCATTGAACTGGCCTATTTGGGCAATGGAGCCATTTTTCACCTCAGAGGAAATTTTAATGACTTTCCCAGCAGTAGATTGCTTCCGTGGAATTCGGTGAATTACCTAAATCCCCATACAATCGATCAAAATGGAAAGGAGGCAATGTACAAGCTGATTGCTTACTGCGGGATGCAACAGCATCCAACCCAATTGTCCATCTCCAAAGATCTAAATCACTATGGTGACATCATCATGATCTGTACGGATGGCATTTATTCAGCTGATCAGTTAGCAATTGGTAAGAGTAGTGATGGAAAGTACTGGGTTAGTGGAGAAGAAAGCATGAAACACTTTTATCAATCTATGAATACGTTTTTTGAGCAAGAGGAATTGACATCTGATCGCCTTGCTCTTTGTTTGGAGGAATACCTCGAGAAACTAAAGACAGCAGATTTGATGGAAGATGATTGTACCATTGGTGTGGTGATTACGACCCCTACTTTGGCTTATCAGCAGAAAAGGAAAAAGAAAAAAGAAGAAAGTGATACCTGGGAATTTAGTTTGGACTAAGTGATCAAGCAGGATATTGCAGAATACTAGAAATCGGAATCTCCAGCGTTATCCCTAATGTTGAGGAGCAAAAATTGGAACAAATGCCTAGAATAAATATTTCAGCCGCCTTTAGTACCGGCCTATCCACAGATTTTGCTGCCGTAAAGAGCATTGATGTTGCAGAACAGCCCCTAGGGGCAGGTGGATTTGGAGTTGTTTATCATTGTCTCCAGATCAATGAAAAAACTGTTGCCAATCGACAGGTAATCAAGCTGTTTCAAGACAATGGGAAGGGGAGTGCACAGAAAGGATATAATACGATTCAAAAGCTACAGCAAAAGTTAAAAGCCAAACATTTAGAGACCCAACAAACGCATCGCCAAGAGCTAACAGAAATGTATCCGGCATTGAAAGGAGTCCCACAGTTTAGTTTCATGGGGACGATGAAGGGAAAACCTGTACTGGGTTATAGCGCCAATGACCTTTTGGCTCTTGGATTTATTGAGTTTAAAGATATACTTGAAGATCGACAGATCAACCGTGATTATCAGAGTAGGTCCCTCAATAATCGGATGTTACTTTCGTATCATTTGGTATCAGCATTTAATGTGTTAAAGCAATTGCTATACATCCATGCAGACTTCAAAGCGGAAGCCTTGTTTGTCAATATGAAGACGCTTGAATGCGCAATTATTGATTATGATAGTGGGGCAGTAATTGTCGATCGTAATGACAAACCAAGTACTTGGGGGACACAGCAAGATTGGCTTGCACCAGAGATCATGAAACAGTTGGCTCAATTTTCAAATAACCAGGGAAGCGTTCATGTCGACTTGTGGTCTGATGCCTGGGCGGTGATTATCGGCGTACACTACTTATTATTTGCCTGCCATCCACTATTCTATTTGAGCGAAATCAGTGAGCGAAGTATTGCTGCGTATTTTAAAGCCTATCAGTGGCCGGAAGTTGATCTTCATTTCCCTTTCTTTTCTCAAGGACGAGAAACGGCTTATCAGCAATACAAAACCTTTGTTACTAAGCAGTTAACCAAAGGCATTAGAGCAAAATTGGCCAATTCCATTAATCAAGGGTATTTCCAACCTTCGGCAAGGACTTCATACGGTGCTTTAGAAATGGTATTGAAAATTACCCAAGCCCCGCCAAATGTCCTAATGTTTCAATTATCAAAAAGATACTTTGCAGGAAGAGATCCCGTAAAGATCACTTGGGAAGTAGACGGAGCATCTACGGTAAGTTTGAATGGACAAGTGGTTCAATCCAGCGGAACTGATTTGGTCACTCCAATCGTAGATACGGTCTATCAATTGGTGGCTCGAAATAAGGTGGGGAAAGTTGCAAAACAGCTCAAGTTGTTTGTTCGAGAACAGCCACTCAGGATACTTCAATTTTATGCCAATAAAACCACATTGGAACATCCGGGACCAGTGGTTTTGAGCTGGCAAGTGTCGAATGCCACAAAAGTATGGATAGATCAGGGGGTTGGGGAGGTCACCCAACAATCGCAAACCTCGGTCTATCCAAGAAAAGATACCAATTACACGCTGACCGTAGTCAACTTTTTTGGAAAGCAGTT
>JBCCSR010000641.1:0-4188 GCA_039199865.1 Bacteroidota bacterium | reverse complement strand
ACACGGAGCAGGGCACTAGCATGGCCTTTGACGACCAACTCGTACTGCCTTCCCTTTTTTATTTTATCAAAGTCGATGTAAATTTTCTCTAGCTGTCCTGCGATCAGATGTGGGTCGGTATTGTTTTCTACTTTACTCGACCGAGTACTGGCAACGCGATAGGTCGCGATGGTTTTACCGTCTTCCTTTAACATCATGCGTATTGTGGTTTCTTCCAGCATGGAGTCGTCGAAATCAGCCCGTAAATAAATTTTTAGTCGACTATCCTGTTGGGGCCGAAACACAAAGCCTTTCTCTGAAGTAATGCGGTGATAGTGCTGTGTTTTTTGAATGTCAAAATGCGTGATTTGTACGCGGTTCAATCGTCTGCTACTGCTGAGCGCTTGCCAATTGGGCGTCGTCCCTTGTTGATAAACAAAGCGTGCATGAACGGGAGCTTTGCCTTGATGTCTGAGAAAACTAATTTTGTGTTTACCTGGAGGAATTGAAATTTTGGTCTTGGCCGCTTTGCTAAGTATCGCCCCCTTTCGCTTAGTGGTATAACGATATTTTTGTGTCGCTTTTTTCCCTTTGATCTGCTCGATTTGTAGAAGTTGATCATCGAGGTAATACTTGAGGTAATAATTGGACTTGCCAGCTTTCTGACTTTTTAAAGTAGTTCGGGTATATACGGTTAATTCACCGGGGCCCTCCAATTGGAGCGTAGTAGCTTTTTGCTTGTCCAAATCGTAATAGATGGGCGCCTTTTTTCCCGATAATGGAACGAGCTGGTGGTATTCCTTGGCTTTTACGGTTGTAGGCGTTTGAGCAATACTATTGTAGGAAACGAGCACCAAAAGTGCAAAGAGAATCTTTTTCATATTAATTGGTTTTAAGAATTTGAGTGCCTAATTTATTTTGTTTTGCATCGTAGTAAAGGGTAGTTGCGATGAGCGAAAAGAAGAGCGCAGTGAGTCCCAATACCACGGATAAGTTGTATTTGTAGGCCATAAACAAGGGGCCTTCTCCGACCTCTGGTAGAGGAACCGGATTACGTGGTAGCTGGTACTGACTCATCAAGCGATGAATTTTTAACAAGTTGATTACTGGTGTATCCATTTTTGCCATTTCAAACATCACTCCCCGTTTTTCCACAAAACGATTTAAGCCATACTGCGGAATTAAACCGGAAGGCAATTGCTGAGCGTTTTGATGTCCACCAAGACTGGCAATGCCTCCCCCCACGTTAATGAACAGCTGAATGGGTTGTTTGGCGTATTGATCAAAAAGTGCCATTCGCTTTTGAATATTGGCTTTTAGCGAGCCTTCATTGATCCTTGGAATATTATTTCTATCGATGGCTTCCAGAGCCAATTGTCTACCTGCTTTACTGAGGGTCCTTCCCAGATCTTGGTTGCCCCCGATCGAAGCAGCAACGGGCATAAAGTTGATCAGCCCTGCATCACATAAACTGTGTTGCATATCCAACCAGGTCAGCATCGGGTCATTGGCTCCCCAGGAAGAGGAAGTGACAGAACTAATGAGGATGGGTTCTAAGCCCAAGCTTTCTACTGCTACACAGGCCGCAATATTTAGAGCGGGGAAGGATCCCGTAAAACACATCCCAACTCGATCTCCTTTTTTTAAACCGGCCTCCTTAATTTGCTGTACAATCATGGCTGCAAAGTTGGGGTTGGTCGTCGATAGTTTGTTAGGAAGTGATCCTCTTCCGGAGGTGATGGGAGAAAACTGATGACCAATAAGGCCCGTATGGTTGGGATCGTTGATATTGTCGATGGCGATTTCATTGGGGAAATATTGTTCCTTAAGGAAACTCATTGCTTGCTGTGTTTTGGTCGCTGCGGCTAATTTCTCTTCGTAGTATATTTCTCGTTGAAAAGATTTGCTGTTTTCTGCTAACAGTAAAATGCCGAGGGCAATGGCGCCCAGCGTACTGAGCACGGAGGTGGAACGAATGGAGATATCCATGATGCTTGGTTTTATGAATTTTGAAAAGCTAGGAATAAAAAGAAGAAGAAAATGTTGGACGCTGGGCCTGACTAATACAATTGAGGTAATTCATGTCCCCAAAAACAAATGATGACCAATAACCGTACAATTACGGAGGTGACGGCCAGCATCGAAATGGTTTTGGTGAAGCCTTGTTTGGCCGCCCAATGCGCAATCAAACCGGGGATGACCCAACCAATGGCACTTAGTTCAACCGTAGTATTGCTGGCATTGAAAAGAAAAAAGTGATGCGATAGGATGGAGAGCAAGGTCCCGATGAGGAGAGCCACCACCATTTGTCGTCGACCAAAAAGGAAGGTAAATTTTCCAATGAATTGTAAGACCATTAAAGTCAGGAAGGCAACGATGATCAAACCGGCCAATCGGTCTACTGCGGTGAGCTGTAAAGCTACGTATCCGGGGATGATGATTCCTCCGGCGGCCATGCCAAATTTTTCGATGAAAAATAAGCTAATGACAATGCCAAGGGCAACAGATAATTCTATCATGTTTAGTTAATTTTTACGTTGATGTTGAAAATGGAAATTTGAAAATAGGGTAGAGGACTTAATGCTGATGTTGCTGTTCGAAGTACTGTGCTAATTCTGCTCCACCAGCTCCCATATTGCCAATTGCTAGGATAGTGGTTTGCTTGGTAGCCGTTTGGAGCAAATCCTTGAATTGCTCTTGAGCCGTTTTGAGCCCAATAGGAAGGATTCGATCTAAGTCAATGTTTTTGTTCAAACACATTTTGACCACCAAATCGAGCGACTCTCCGATGAGGGCAACACTCCCGAATTGGATGGAGCTGATCATGTCGACCAATCGGACGGCTCGATCTTGGCGGTCTTTCCTAGTATTCAACAAAAACATAAAATGCTCTTCTTTATCGCTTTGCTGTTGGATGGCATCATAAATCATCAGCGTCGATTCGGGATCATTGGCTGCTAGTGCATTGTAGAAATGAATGCGTTTTTCTTCCTCGTAAATGGCGTAGCGTCTGAGCACGCCCTCATCGGGAATGGATCGTTTCATCTCCATTAGTGCCAGTGATCGATCGACCCCTAAGTTGGCGCAGATGTCCAAGGCTAAAGCGATATTGTCTTTGTGCTCGATGTAGCTAAACCCAGCCAAGTCATCATCCGAAACGGAGCAGGCATCGCTTTTGAACAATTGCGTCTTTTGTTGGGTCGCCATTTTTTGCATTTGATCTAAATAGCGATCTTCGCTGGTAAATAGTTTAGAATTTTTGGGAATGGTACCACAGATGGCATCCGCAACATTTTGTAGTCGAGGTCCCATGACGTCCAAGTGGTCCAATCTTATATTGGTGATTACACCGTGCGTGGCCTTTACCATTTGGTGCTCGGTAATCTTTTGGTAAATGGGTTGCAAGGCCATACATTCTATAATGAGGACATCTGCCTGTTGGGTCGAACAATATTTGATGATGTCCAACTGCTCCAAAATATTGGCTTTTTCTTTTCGATGGATATGGGCTTCACTACCATCTGGTAAAATGAGTCGGGGAAAAGTACCCGTCACCTTGGTAATGGTCTTATAGCCTCCGGCCCGTAGTCCCGCCCCAATCAAGCGCGTTACGCTTGATTTACCTCTCGTCCCATTGATGTGGATGCGAATGGGGATGGCTTGCAAGTTTTTTTGGTGGAGACGGTATTCGATGGCTCCATAGATAATTAGTAGGAGCGTTAGCGCGGAGATGATGAGAAAAATGAGCATGAATTGATGTTTTGTTGAATGAAATGGATACTTGTGGGCAAAAGTCTGGCCATCGTACTGTTGTACATTGACGTTTGAAAAGTGAAGGACCTACTGAGGCAGATGCAAATCGCAACATCCTCAGATCGCGAAAAACAGGGAAAGTATTAGGAAGAATTACGGCGATGGATTTGCCTCCTTTGCGCTGTCCATGAAGCAGCGAAATGATTAACTAATTTGTAAAAGGTTTGATCAGAATACGATACCAAAGAAATCATAGGACTAAGCATGTTGATGTTGATTTTGAAACAGTTAAAAACTGCACTTAGGAATTTAAAAAAGGTAGATTTCTTATCATCGATTGCTTTACGAGGTTTGGAGAATGGCCACCTCATCCGTGGCTTTTCTATGCTTTTGCTAGTGAAACGAGCTCTCCTTCATTTACCCTACCTACATTTTTAATTTATTTGAAAAAAAATT
>JBCCSR010000640.1:0-4189 GCA_039199865.1 Bacteroidota bacterium | reverse complement strand
ACGCGATCCACAAGAGCAATACAAAAAGCTAGAGAGACTCGAACTAAATTCGATCAAAAAAAAGGAATACCGACAGATCAATTGTCCAAAATGTGATCGAGGAATCAAGGGCGAAAACATTAACCTCAACGATAAGATTGCCAAATGTAATCCTTGTGGCATTTTGTTTTCGGTAAAAGAGGAAGTCAATCAGTTGATGTCCCCGGCCAAAGCCAAGCATGAGCTGATTCGCCCAGAAGGCATCGACTTATTTTATTTTAAAGACGAACTGGATATTAGCTTACAACAACCCGTAACTACGCTAGAAGGAGTACTGGGAGGCATTGGCATTCCCTTTGCCATTTTTTTCACCATCGCCTTTTTAATCTCGGCCGATTTCAAAGCCTTAATGGCCGCACTATTTTTTGGTTTGATGAGTGTCTACCCAATTTACACCTGGATGAAACGCAAAGAAAACAAAATTTTCATCAGCATTAGCGATCGATTTTTGAATATTGAATGGCGGCCCAAGAAGGGCAACAAAGATCAATGCTACGAAACAGAGGACATTGATCAAATTTACGTCCGAAAAAATCCGAATACACTTCGTTATGATGTCTATGCCATCATCAATGCTCCGGAAGGGCAAAAGCACATTCGCCTCCTGCATCATTTGGAAAATTTATCTAAAGCCAGATACCTCGAACAGGAAATTGAAAAGCACTTGGGAATTGAGAATCGAAAAGTATTGGAGGAAGATGCCTAATGCTCCTCTAATGTTCGCTTCTTCCGCTTTTGCAAACTGATAAAAACCACGCCAGCCAATAATAAAATCGTTGCTCCAGCAGATTGCAGGCTGACTTCTTCGTTATTGAGTCCCCAACCTAGCAAAAGCGCTACCACGGGGTTGACGTAGGTGGAAGTCGCAATCAAGGTGGGCGACACCTTGGTCAGTAGATAATTGAAAGCCGTAAAAGCGAAAATAGATCCAAATAAGATCAGGTAAGCCAAGGACAATAAGACTCGCTTATCGGGCAGTACCCAACGCTGCGGCTCCCCATTGAGTAAAGCCATAATCACCAATAAAAGCCCTCCGGTCAACATTTGTAAGGCGGCACTTTGGATCAATGATTTTGGTAAATCAGCCGTCGTCATCCAAATAGAGATATAGCCCCAGCAAGCAATGGCAATAAAGATGGCCAATACGCCAAACAACCAATTGGCATCAGAAACAAATTTTGGCTGCCCCACCAACAAAACCATCCCAACAATCCCCAAGCCTAGCCCTAACCAACTGCCACAACCTGGACGCTCTGCCCTCATCTTCCACATGAGCAAAACGACCAAAAGGGGTTCAAAAGCAACGACCAAAGCGGCCAAGCCCGAGTCGACGTATTGCAATGCCCAGACCACCATTCCGTTGCCCATAGCAAATAAGAAAAAGCCAGCATAAGCGGCATTTCTAACTTGCTGCCAACTAAAATCCAACTGGCCAAACAATCGACTAAAGCCCAACATCAAGAGTGCAGCGCTGATAAATCGGGTGCCCGCCAAAGAGAAGGGAGGTATCATGGCAACTGCCCAGGCATTGGCCAAATAAGTCGATCCCCAAACCAAGTAGATGGTGGTAAAGGCGACCAAAAGGGGGGCAAAATCTGATGACTTTCTATCCATTTCACTAAAAGACAAAACCGACCTACTCCAAGGAAGTGCTGGTATTTTTTAGCCAGTTTAGTTTTATCTCCTCCTATTTTTACGGAAAAAGCTCCAAGATAGCTCATTTTGACCATTCACAGCCATGGTTTTTAAACGAAGCTCGCTGATTCCGCGAAATAATGCTTAGCTTGCGGTCGTTTTTCTAAAATGTCATTTCAAGGCAGGTTTAAGATTATCCCTCGGGCTGAAAAATGACGAATCCATTTCATTGAAAAAACAATTATGATGAACAAAATAGTTTACGTATTGGCCATTTGTCTATTCTTTGCGGCTTGCAATGGTGGCCAAAATGCTGACCAGGCAAACACACAAGTCAAAGACGGCAAACTGCAGAACCAACTCGACAGCATCTCTTATGCCATGGGGGCAGATTTGTCCAATCAGTTACAAAGATTAGGCTTGGACATCGTCCCAGGTCAATTGCTGCAAGGCTTCAAAGATTTCACAACAGCTGGTGATGAAGGCCTGGCGAGTGCTTCTGAAGTCATCAAAAATTTCTCTCTTGAATTGCGCCAGAGACAAGGCAAACCATTTACTGCCGACGATAAATCCAACACCAATATGGATTCTTTGTCCTATGCACTTGGTATCGACTACAGCAATCGTTTGATCGATGGAGGGATTGACATCAATGGAGAGCTCGTAGCAAGTGGATGTGCGGCCTTTGCCAACAATAGTGCACAGCTCGATAGTCTACAGATCGCTGGATTGATGCGAGAAATGTCACAAATGATGCGAGTAGCGGCTGAAAAGAAAGCCAAAGAGGATGGCATCAAAAACGAAGCAACTGGCAAGGCTTTTCTAGAAGAAAATGCCAAAAAGGATGGGGTAAAAACAACTGCTAGCGGATTACAGTATAAAGTCCTCAAAGCAGGCAACGGTCCTTCTCCAGCTGCAAGCAATACGGTGAAAGTTCACTACGAAGGACGTCTGATTGATGGGAAGGTTTTTGATAGCTCCATTGAGCGAGGAGAGCCCATTGAGTTTCAGCTGACGGGAGTTATTCCTGGTTGGACCGAAGGGCTGCAGTTGATGAACACTGGAGCCAAATACCAGTTTTACATCCCACAAAATCTAGCCTATGGCGCACAGGGCCCGCCAAGCATTGGTCCGATGCAGACTTTGATTTTTGATGTTGAATTACTGGAAGTAAAATAAAGGTCATCGACCAAGCAAAACAAGCAAAGCAGTTGAACGCTCAATGAAACCGTTCAACTGCTTTGTTTTTTCTAGACTTCCAACAGAGGAGTCATCCGCAGGTTTACAAAATACATCTCCATCTCTCCCTTTCCTTTCACTGCAACTTTCCCCCTAGATCGAAAGTTGAAAACGGGATCACCTCTCAACAACTCATAAGTATTTTGGCTCACATTAACCTGATTGATCGCCCCATTGCTTTCCATCCTGGAGGCAATATTCACGGTATCGCCCCAAAGGTCGTACTGAAACTTTTTCACCCCCACTACTCCTGCCACAATGGGACCAGTGTGTACGCCCACGCGCATTTCAAAAGTAGGTTGATCGTCCCCTCCCCCATCGACGGTATGCTTCCGGTCGATGATGAATCGTTGCATCTCCAGAGCTGCCAAAACCGTATGCTTGACGGAATCTTTAAAAGTGACCGACAAGCCTCCTGCAGCCATGTAAGCATCGCCAATCGTTTTTATTTTTTCAATTTTGTACTTGTCCATAATATGGTCAAAGGCTTCATAGCAGGTATTGATTTCGGAGACCAATTTTTGTGCAGTCATTTGTCCTGCGGCTTCGGTAAAACCTTTGAAGTCCGAAAAAATGATCGAAACTTCCCGAAATTCTCGGGCCGCAATTCTACCTTTAGCCTTTAATTCCTCCGCTACTTCATAGGGTAGGATATTGAGTAAAAGACTTTCTGAGCGATCTTTTTCCTTTTGAATACGGGCTCTCGATTCGCGGATCAGCCGGAGTCGTAGATACAAACCTCCCGCGATGAATAGAGAAAGCAATCCCAAAAACAAGAGATTGCGCAAACCTCGTTTTCTTTTTTCTTCTAATTGCTCGATTTGCAGTTGCGCCTCTTGGTCTTTCTTCTCCATTTCGTATTGCGCTACCGCATTGACATTATTGGTCAGGGCTAAAGAATCGGACAATCCGATATAATCCAGGGAATAGGCCGAGGCTTGGCGGGAATCTCCATTGGCATCGTAAAACAAGGAAAGTGCTTTGTAATATTTTTTCAGCAAGGGGGCATCTTTGGCCTTTCTCGCTTTTTCTAGCGCCATTAACAGATACTGTTCTGCCTTTTGCACCTCATTGATCTGATCATAGTAACGGGCATAGCTATGGTCAATTTCGTATTCATTGTACGCCCCGGTGATGTTGACTTTTATGGCATCTCCCAAAATTTCAGCAGCTTGTAAATAACGAAGGCTATTGTTGGTTTGTCGCAAGTCGAGATAAGTTTTGCCAACTTCTAATAGTAATAAAACTTTTAGCTCTGCTAGTTTACTATTCGATT
>JBCCSR010000639.1:0-4190 GCA_039199865.1 Bacteroidota bacterium | reverse complement strand
TTTTCCTTACCATTCTCAACCGCGGCTTTGGCTGGGTTCTGAACCACAGGCAAGGATGAAGAGGCTGAGGCATAAAAATAGGAACCAGTGATTTTTCATGTTATTTTGTGTTTTGATGAACCGTAAAGTTTGCAATGCTTTATTGACGTAATTTGAGTAAAATGTATTGCATTTTGCGGTAAAACTAATTAATCTAGCTTTTGGTTGTCAATATTTGTTTAGAATGTTGGGATAAAGACTAAAACTTCGTAAATGCCGTTTTTTCAAAGGTAAAAGAAGAGGACTGTTGTATAATTGAGAAAATAGAACGATTCTAAGGGGCCTAATTTAGGGCTAAAGTAAGTGCGCTTCTTTTGTGGTCGCGGTGAAATTTAGTAGATTTGCCCCTAGTTGATGGTAAAAAAGGAATGGGTCATCTACACCTTGGATTTGAACTTCTCATTACTTTGTTTATCTCTGTTGCAAAGCGATTTATCTAAACTTACGACAAAAATCTTGTATCAGGTTTAATTTTAGCCCTACTTTATGTCAGTACATATTGAGCAACTAACCAAGATCTATGGCAGCCAAAAGGCCATCAACCAGGTGAGCTTTAAAGCCAACCAGGGAGAAGTACTTGGTTTTTTGGGACCCAACGGAGCGGGAAAGACCACGACCATGAAGATCATTACTTGCTTTATTCCCCAATCAGGGGGAAAGGCAGAGGTTTGTGGCTTTGATACGACAACCCACCCCACGGAAGTTCGTCGGCGAATCGGCTATTTGCCAGAGCACAATCCCCTCTACAAGGATATGTATGTCCGGGAATACCTCCAATTTATGGCTGGTTTGCACAAGCTCCCCAACAAAAAGCAAAGAGTGGATGAGTTGATTGAAATGACGGGGCTAACTTTGGAAAGAAACAAACTAATCGGAGCTCTTTCCAAAGGCTATCGACAAAGAGTGGGTTTGGCCCAGGCAATGCTCCACGATCCAGAGGTACTCATTCTCGACGAACCTACTTCGGGATTGGATCCCAATCAATTGATCGAAATTCGTCAATTGATCAAATCTTTGGGCCAACAAAAAACGGTCATTTTTTCCACCCACATTATGCAAGAAGTACAAGCCATTTGTGATCGAGTACTCATCATCAATCGAGGAAAAATCGTGGCCAACGATGCAATTGATACTTTGCAAAATAGCGTTAAAGGAGGCACCCCAGTGATTGTTGAATTTGCGCAAAAAGCCAATGCCCAACAACTACAAAAAATCAAGGGAGTCTTGCGCGTCAAATCACTCGACGATCAGAGATGGGAATTGATGGCCAAAGGCAAGGAGGATATTCGAGCAGCCATTTTTCATTTTGCCGTTAGCAATCAGCTGACCATTCTGGAAATGCGTAAAGAGCGGTATTCGGTAGAAGATGTTTTCCAACAATTAACCCAAACAGAAAAATGATAAGAACGGAGACCTCTTTATCAACGATTTGGGAGGCATTCAATCGTTTGCCGTTTCCTTCTTTCTACGCCTTTGCTTTGCCTCTGGCTCTGTTGCTGGCTTCTCCTCTCAATGCCCAGCAAGACAATGAAGTCGTCTTGACCAAAAACTTCAAATTTGCCGATGGATTGTATTTTGATTTTACCGATTTTCAGAACAATCAACCCAGTTTGATTTGGGATACTCTGTACGCAGAATTATTCGTTAACCCGCAAACCCTGAATGCTAAAGTCCAGACTATTTCGATTAAAACGAAGGAGGGTTTACAAGCCATTGATCTGGAGCAAGTCTGGGGCTTTTCGATTGGAGGGATTCCCTACATCCGTTTGCCGAAAGGTGTAGTGAGCAATGACTTTATGGTTTTTGCGGGAATCAGGTTGCGGGGAAAAATTTGTTATTATGCTTACGAAGAAGAGGTAACCCGACGGGTACCCATGCCAGTTTACAATCCCTTGACTCGGCGCCCCTTTTACACCAGTTCTGTGGAGAGAACCATACCTGAGTTGAGAGAGTGGATGTTGGCCTTCACTACGGGAGAGACACTCGCCTTTAACGTGGAAAATTTTAAATCCTGGATTACGGATGACCCAGGTTTGCTCAAAACCATAGATGAATTTGATGCCCAAAAAGCAAAAGATCGTTTGTTCAAATGCCTGTTGATCTACGATGACCGCAATTTGGTGAATGTAAAACAAAGCCTGAATGATTAGTATTTTAAGCAAAGAAATCAATGCCTTTTTTAGTTCACTGATTGGTTACATTGTAATTGGCGTATTTCTTATGATGATGGGTTTGGTAATGTGGGTTTTTCCCGATTACAGCATTTTAGAATACAATTATGCGACTCTGGATCAGCTGTTTGCCATTGCTCCGGTGATCTTTATGTTTTTGATCCCCGCCGTTTGTATGCGTTCTTTTTCCGAGGAAAACCAGAGCGGTACCATTGAATTGCTGGTGACTCGGCCATTGCATGATTTGGAAATCATCATGGGAAAATACTTGGCTTGTCTCTTGTTGGTGCTCTTCGCTTTGTTACCGACGCTACTTTACTATTACAGTGTTCACGCCTTGGGTTCGCCTCCTGGCAATTTGGATGCCGGTGCCATCATGGGCTCTTACATTGGTTTGATCCTTCTGGCAGCTGCTTTTGTGGCCATCGGTATTTTTGCGTCTTCGGTGAGCAACAATCAGATCGTCGCTTTCCTTTTGGCAACCTTTCTCTGCTTTTTTGTGCATTGGGGATTTTACTTTTTGAGTAGCCTGCCCATCTTTGTCGGTAGGGTCGATGATATCGTCCAAATGTTGGGCATTGACTATCACTATACTTCCATTAGTAGAGGGGTTTTGGATAGCAGAGATTTGGTTTACTTCATCTCTTTAATTGCCATTTTTATGATGATGACGGTGACTTCTTTGGGTAGGAGAAAATGGTAATTTAAACTTTAGGTGATCGAAAATGAATTACAGATAAATGAATAAAAGAAATCAGTCTATCCTTCAATTGTTGTTGTTTATCGGGATCATGGTTTTTGTCAATATCCTGGCCAATTTCTTTTATACTTACGTGGATTTGACCGAGGAAAAGCGCTTTACCTTTACTGGACCTACTCAGGAATTGCTCGATAACTTGGAAGATGTCGTTTATGTGCAATTATTGTTGGATGGAGAGTTTCCGGCGGGTTTCAAGCGTTTGCAGAAGGCGACAATTGAAATGTTGGAAGACTTCCGTTCGGAATCCGGTTATCTGGAATATGTCATCGAAGATCCTTCGGCGGGAACAACGGAGGAGAAAAATGAAAAAAGGACCATCCTCGCTCAACAAGGCATCAATCCCACTCGCTTTCGCTTTAAAAGCAGTGATGAAACCAAGGAAAAACAAATTTATCCTTGGGCCATTTTCAACTACAAAGGACGAAGCATCAATGTCAATTTATTGGAGAATCAAATTCCGGGGCTACACCCGGAAGAAGCGTTGAACAACTCCGTAAGCCTTTTGGAATACAAATTTGCCAATGCCATCCAAAAGTTGGAAAGCAACAAGCGGATGAACATTGTATTTACCAGTGGCCATGGAGAGTTGGAGGAGGTACAAACGGCTTCCTTGGAGCGTGACTTGCGAAAGTCTTACAATACCGGTCGACTCAACTTGGATTCGGTTCCCCAAATCAATCCGATGATCGATTTGATGATTGTTGCCAAACCCAGAGGCCCCTTTTCCGAAAAAGACAAATTCAAGATCGATCAGTACGTCATGAATGGCGGCAAAGTCATTTGGTTGATTGATCGCTTGAATGCGCAACTGGATAGCCTCAACGGAAGACCCTATTACGTTCCGACGGATTATCCCATCAATTTGGAAGATCAATTGTTTCGATACGGGGTAAAAATTGAACCCAATTTGGTCTTGGATTTAGAATGTACGCGCATTCCGAAGGTGGTTGGACAAATGGGCAATAGCCCACAGTTGGACTTAGACAGCTGGTTTTACCATCCCATGGTTTTTCCGGGAGACCATCACCCCATTATCAAGAGTTTGGATCGAGTCAATCTATTCTTTCCAAGTTCCATTGATACCACGGTACGTACGCGAAGTTATATTGAAAAAACGGTCTTGCTGGAAAGTTCAAAATATAGTCGCTTACAATACAGCCCCGTTCGCCTCAACTTGGAAATCATGCGTTACGAACCGGACCCCGCCAAGTTCAATAAAG
>JBCCSR010000638.1:0-4196 GCA_039199865.1 Bacteroidota bacterium | reverse complement strand
ATCGACTTTGACAATGATGGTGATTTAGATATTATGATTGAAAATCACAATTTTGGTATAGACATTTACGAAAATAATTTGATTCCTTCCAGTAGTTTTTCTCTTAGCCATGCGACCCCAGGAACAAGTACTATTCTTGGTTTGGATCAATCTGCCATTGATGGAGATTATGCTTCGGTTACCGATTTCGATAATGATGGGTACATTGATGTAATTGCGCGAAAGCGAAGCATGGAAGACTTTTGGCGAAATAATGGAGATGGTACTTTTACCGCAGTAAACTGGGTAGATCAGGAAGCCCATAATGACAATAAGGGGGCAGTATCTCTTTATGATTTTGATAATGATGGAGACTACGACCTGGTTTGGACAGACAATGATGTCAATCAAATCTGGCAGCAAACAGGAGTGGGAACCGGGAATTTTGTGGCCAGTGCTGAACCATCTACCTCCGCAGGCATCACGCTCCCCATAAGTGGAATCGATGGTCTGGCCTGTGGGGACGTGGATAACGACGGAGACATTGACTTATTTCTGGGAAACAATTCAGACAGTAGTTATTTATTTATCAACACGACTCCAATCGGAAGCGCTACCTTGAGTTTTATCCGCAACAATTGTCACATCAACCCCAATGCTAATGTCGAAGGGGCGGCCTTTGTCGATTTTGATCAAGATGGTGACTTAGATCTTTACCTCAACATTTCCGGTGGCAATAACCAACTTTGGCTCAACAACCTAAGTGGTACTTCCCAAGACAATCATCTTTTTATTCGCGTTTACGAAAACCTCAATAATGGCATTCCCAATCGAGACGCCATTGGAGCAAACATCGTGTTAAAAGATTGTAATGGAAACGTCATCTCAGGGATACGGGAGGTGAATGGTGGCAACGGACACGGTACGCAGGATCCGGCCTTTGTCCATTTTGGTTTGCCCAGTGGAAGCAATAACTTGTACATTGTTGATGTGGCCTATCCTTACTTAAATGGTTCTAGAAAAACGGCACAATTTAAGGTGACACCCTCCACCCTTGGCGCCTATCATCTGCTGGAAATTGATCCGCAATCTATTCTGGATAATCCAACGGCCAATGATGACAGTGGAGGGACGCTTTATTTGAATACCAGCCAGAGTTATGCTGTACTGGACAATGATTTGGATGCAGGTGGAGATGACTTTTTCATTGCGGGTATCATTTCTGCTCCTACGAGTGGCACTGCGAGCATCGTCAATTCCAACACCGAAATCCAATATGTAGCAGATGGAAATACTGGAACAATTGCAATCACTTACCAAATTTGTGAAACCAGTTGTCAATATCTTTGTGATACCGCCATTCTTTCGCTAACGGTCATTCCCGAATACGATTACGGGGATGCTCCAAATACTTATGGCGACATTTGTTATACCATCAACCCCGTGAACAGTCCTTTTGCACCAACTCGGCTGGGTAGTTCCGTAGACAGTGATCCTGCCATGCAAAACGATAGCAATGCCAATGGAGATGATGCCGATGGAAATGACGATGATGACGGAGTTAGCTTTATTGGAGGCACAATCCTCACCCGAGGAACCAATCCAAGCCTTTCCTTTAGTTGGTCCTCAAACGATACGGAAGGACATATCTTTGCCTGGATCGACTTTAATGGAGATGGAGATTTTGATGATCCATCCGAACGAATTATCGATAATTTCTTGGTCGGGAGCGACGGACATACCAATGGGAGTAGTGGTTCTACCACCGTCTCGTTTACGATTCCAACGGATGCGGCATGTGGAGTTAGCTATGCCCGATTTACCATCCAAGACAACATCAACGAACAAGGGCCAACGGGAACATTTTGCAGCAGTAATGATGGAAATCAAGATGGAGAAGTCGAGGATTATGTCGTCTCTATTGTTGGCTGTCCTGAAATTTGCAACAACAATTTTGATGATGATGGAGATGGGTTAATCGATTGCTCTGACCTCGACTGTTGTTGTCCACAAGCACCTAGCCTAGCAAAGTAATGAGGTAGAGCACAGGACTTACATTCTGATACAGACCATGATTTTTCGGTCAGCTTCTTCAGTTTTGTTAAAAGCGTTGGACTAAGGTAGTCCCCACAATTGAGTAACAGTACTTTCTCAAGTCTAAACAACCTATCAGCAGATTGGAGCAATGGTCTTTTATCTTTGATTAAGCAAGGAGCGAAGATCAACGGGCTGGCACGAAATGGCATCAGAAAGACCAATAAAATGGCTAGAAGGTAAAGAGCTGGCAAAAAAACAAGAATTTCCTACGTTTACTTTCTTGATCAAAATACGCTGACTTCCTACATTTGTAAAGGAACTAAGATGGAGAAAGCGCCAACAAAATTTAAAATTTCGTTTACAAAACATAAAAAATTTATTAACTTGCGAGCATACACTGTTGTACTTATGTACTTGCCATCATCTGGTTCGTTCTGCTTCCTAGAACAAAAAAACTAACACCTAAAAGTTATAAAATGGGGATTGAGGATCGTAGAGACTAATCTTGCTGCTTGTGAACTAAAACTAAATCAACTTCAAACCCATTCATTTTTCACTTTCGCTTGGAGTGTCAAACCGTCTACTTGCCAATACTGGGTCTAGAGCCACTAATGAATTGAGCTCATTCCCACCACAGAGCTATTGATTTATTTTTCTGTTTTAATCTTGAACCTTCAATCTGGGTTTTACTTTGCTCAAAACAATGATGAGCAAGCCTGGTGCTCTTATGTCAATATTAAAGACGGATAGAAAATAATGCAAAACAGAATATCATGAATCCACCCAAAACCAAAAGTCAAATCGCTCAAGATTTGGGTATCAGTCTGCGCACTTTACAAAGATGGATCAAGAAGTCCAATCTGGATGTTCCGCGCGGTTTGGTCTGCCCCACGAAGCAAAAGGAAATTAAGGATGCGCTTGGCTTTACCTCTCAACAAGAGTTGGACTAAACCATCGCGGCTAATAAATCTACTGGCACGAAATGTCACGAAATGTCGTCATTCTCAACATTAAATTTACTTAGATTTGAGGTGTCTAGACGCTACACTATTATCAACTCTATTTTTCACCTCAAAAAAATGAATTATGTTACAACAAAAGACATCGTCTATCTTAACTGGACTTAGCCTATTGCTATTTTGCGTTTTGTTTTTTCATGCTTGTGTTCAAAAAGAGCAAATCTCAACCGTCGTTGCAGATCAAAATATTTTTGAACAACATCAAAGTCAACAACTACAAAAGTTTCAAGCTCCTGATCTAGGCAATGGGACCTACCAAGTTACTGGAAAACATGGCACCCTCATCGAGATCAGCGATGCACTCGTCAACTCAACCGGACAAAGAGTTCGCGGGGCAGTTGACATTGAGCTCATCGAAATTTACACTGTTGCGGATATGATTTTACACCGAAAGCAAACTTTGGCAGATTACGACGGACAAAACGAAATACTTGAATCAGGAGGAGAAGTTTTTGTAAAAGTCTACCAAAATGGAGAAGAACTCTCTGCGGATGGTGCAGGAGAGATGAGCATCCTATTGCCTACGGCAAATACTGGTGGCGCCAATGAAAACATGGAATTGTTTTATGGCGAAGAAACTGGAGAACAGATCATTTGGAAACCCACTGGAGAAAAGATTCCCGTCATCAACAGATCTTCCATCCTTAGAGCAGATAGAGAATACTATCTCGTGATGATCGAGAATATCCTTGGATGGATCAATGTAGATATTGTCTACGCAGCACAAGGAGAAGACATTGATTGTATTCGTTTGAATATTGACTGTGAACTGCCTTGCGAAATTCATCCTGAAAATACAGTAGCCGCGATACATATCGGTAGTCTCAACAGTGCTTTCGAACTCACTCACAGCCATGGCACTACTTTCGAACTTTGCAGTATCGAAGGAGAAGGTTTTATGCCACTAGGAGGACTTAGTGCCACTTTTGTCGTGATTATTGATTGTGGTGATGGAAGAGTCTATTATGCTACTGTCACTACGACCTTGACTCCTGGCAACCATACTCAAGAAATCAATTGTGAAGTCATGCAGGTAGGTAGTCCGGATGAAGTTGAAACAGCTTTACAAAATTTGCTTTAATCCATCTTCTCCCCATTTCTGAGCAAGCACTTTGCTCAGCGCTCCCCCAATGCGTTGATGAGCGATGCATTGAAATGGGT
>JBCCSR010000637.1:0-4203 GCA_039199865.1 Bacteroidota bacterium | reverse complement strand
GTAGAAGCCTACATCGCAGCCAATGCGATCGAATACAACGGTACGGATTTGGAAAAAGTCATTGAAACCAGTAATGCCCTACTGTTAAACTCCACTGATTTTCACGAATATTTTCAAGTTGGAACGCTTGCAACCAGCAGTATGCTTGCGCCCTTAGTTGATAAGTTCCCCGACAATATGGAAGCGGTCATTACCGCCGGAGGAGCCTCCGACCCCGTTCAAGCAAAGCTCACCGAATTTACCAACTATTTCCTCGATGCCATGGAAGGCGATGAGATTGTTTACGCTGACGCTTACGATTACATCATTGACTTCGAATCCAGTATTTTGAGTGCAAAAATTTGGTCATCCGAAGATAGAGAACGGCTATTGTCTGCCACCTCTATCGGTAGATACTCTCTGTACTTTTGGTACCATCAAGAAAAAACAGTTGGGAAAGGAAAGGGGAAAGTCAAAGGTGGTAATGCCGAAAAGCGACCATGGTGGAACTGGCTAGTCATTGGAGTAGCGGATGTTGGTGGTGGCATTGTAGGTGCAGGTTCGGGTCCTGCGGGTGCGATAGGTGCAGGTGCTGCGGCGAGTAACCTAGCCAATAACTTGACGAAGCCAGATAACAAATAAAGATCCATCGCGACTTCTTTTCCTTCTAATTGAGAAGTCCATCCACGAAGTGATTCAAATTTTCTTCTAACCTCCACCCTAAAATGAGCTCCCCGAGCGCTGGTGCGATCCGAAGAAGTTTGAATCACTTTCTTTTTTAAGCTCAAGTTATTTCCCTCAAATCAAACGACGCATGAAACGTACCCCATTTCTACTCTACTTCCTTGGCCTTTTACTTTTCAGCTCAGTCCAGCCAGCTTGTGTAAAACAAGCAAGTCCCGAATTTGAATTCAAAGACCAGCCCCGATATTCCGGTTATCTCTATTTGTGTACTCGATCTACGGAGTCGAAAGAAGGTCGCTTGGTGAGGAGATACAATCATAGGGAAACGGAAATGAGCCACATTGGCCTTGCCTTTTCCTTATCGGAAGAAGGGGCCATTTACAATATGTATTACGATCGGAATCATCAACGTGCCAATGATTTGGTACGGGAAGACAAGCGCCAGTTTTTTATCTCTGACTTGGATCAAAACAACAGAGTGTGGGCCATCGCCATTAGTGAAGAAGAACACAAAAGCGCAGTCCGATATCTCAATTCCGTTTACAAAAAAGGCGTTCAATTTGACTTTAAGATTGACAGCAACAACGATGAAGAAATGTATTGTTCGGAGTTGGTCTACAATATCCTAATTGCCGCCAATGAAAAGCGCTTTGCGCTCAAACGTTCCCAGCGAAAACTCAAAAAACTAGAAGCACTAATCATGAAAAAAGAAGCCGTAGATTATTATCCTGTCGACTTTTTCCTTGCTTATCAAGACCTGATTGCAATGGATTGGTAAGCCCAAAGCCTCTCTTTTCTCCTTCCTTTTCGGTGATCAAACTGCCTTCAATCCCCCACAAAATCTATACTTTTCTATCAAGCGATTTTAAAAAAATCGGGCGAATTCATTTCAGACGACAAACTGAACTAAACTTTTTTTCGTAAATGTTATTAGAATTATAAGCAATATCAATTTATTTTTTATCATCAAAACATTAGTATATGAGATACATTTTTTTACTATTTTCTTTGTGTGCCTGTCTATCAACCGCACAAGCCCAAGAGTTACACGTTATTGAATCTGGTAATTTCTTTTACAATCCAAGTAGCTTGACCATCAATGTGGGAGATACCATTCGCTGGATCAACGTGGGCGGTTTTCACAATGTGAATGCCAATATCAACACCCTCACTGGAGCGAGCTACGGCAATCCGGACGCTTTCGTTTCCGTTGCTACCAGTGATTCTGAATTATTGACAAAAGTATTTACCCTTCCTGGCGTATACAATTATGACTGCTCCGTCGGTAGCCACGCCGCCAACGGTATGGTTGCTAGCTTTACAGTAGTAGACAACACTACCTCTACTGAAAATGTACAGGAGGAAGTCATCAATGCGCTAAATGTAATCTACGATCCAAGTGCTAGAATCATCAATGTCAACTTCAACCTCAACAACTCCTCTGACAATGCGTCTATTCGCATTTCCAACTTAGCGGGAAGTAATTTGAGAACAGAAAAGATCAATGCACAAGCAGGACGCAACGAACATCAAGTTGATTTCAACGTCGACGTACCTTACGGCATTTACCTGGTTTCCCTCTACGTAGATGGAGCTTTTAGTACCCAAAAGATTTTCATCCAGTAAAGCCGATCGTTCACTACAGCACAGCCTTGTCCATTTCAGATAAGGGCTATCGATAAAAGACAATACCCCCAGACTACATTCATCTGGGGGTATTTTTTGTCTTCAGTTGTCTTTACTTTTCCTCTACCAACTGGATATTGTTTCCACAAGTATCATTGAATACGGCCACGATTACCGTTCCCATTTCTGTGGGCTTCATGCTAAAGTCCACCCCCAATTTGGTTAGTCTTGCAAATTCCTCTTGGATGTTGTCTACATAGAATTGAGTATATGGAATACCTGCTTTCATCAGTGCATCTTGATACACTTCGGAAGGTTTGAAGTGAAGCGGAGCCGGCTCAAGCGACAATTCGGGGCCGTCTTGTTCGTATTGAGAGACGACGGTTAACCATCGATTTCCTTCGCTCAGAGGGAGGTCTACTTTCTTGACAAAGCCCAATATTCCAGTGTAAAAATCAAGGGCCTTTTGTTGGTCCCTGACGGGAATGCTTATAATTTTGATTCTCATGACTTGAATTTTCGGTAAGTAATCGTGCAATATGAAGCAAAATTATGGCTTGGATTTATCGAAAGTTGCTTTTCTATAGATTGAAGGAGCGATTCCCGTTTTCGCTTTGAATAAGTTTGAAAAGGAGCCAACGCTTTCGAATCCTACCTCGTAACAGGTTTCCGAAACAGTCTTACCGGTTCCCAAAATATTTTTTGCCTTCTCAATTCGTTTGTTGATCAAATATTGCCTCGGCGTAAGGCCATAGTATTTTTTGAAGACCCTAATCAGGTGGTATTTTGATGTGAATTGTACCTTGGCAAGTAAATCTAAGTTAATGGCTTGAGCAAAATGCGTATCGATGTATTTTTTGGTATTCACTGCCGTATCGATTTGAATCTTGTTGGAGAAACAAATGGCTTTAATTCTCTTTAATTCTTGAATGTAGTCATTCATTTTTTTGCTTGCATTGAATAGGCTATGGAGTCAATAGAGAAGATACAATTATTCCATCAAATTTGTGTTAAATGTGGCATTTTGTTTTTATGTGCTCAATCGCTCAAGTGCTTAGATCGACCACAGAACAAAAGCAAAGAACTAGACTTGAATGGCAACCCCTCGACGTCTCTTGGCAAAAGAACTCGCCGTTACAATCCTACGGAATTGCAGTTGAGGAGTGATCAGCCTTATGGTTTGCCAAAACTTAGCTTAGCCTTGATGATGAGTAATATTGTAGATAATAGAGTCTATTTACTTCAAGGGTCTTTCTGCAAAAAGATATTGCTCTTGTTTGGAATCTTCAATTGAAATACGAGCAAAGTCTGCCCTTTTTACTTTTCTCCGATAAATGCGGTATTTTTTCCAATTGCCAATTTGTTCTCCAAGACTTAGGGTAAAATTTTCATTGGCTTTTGCTCCTTGTAAAATCAATTTGCTTCGAATATCAAACGCTTTGTTGATCGCCACTGCATTCTTTTTGTAAAAAACCAAATCTGATGCACTGAGGGTATGAAGTGGAAATTCTTTTCCCTGATCCACATATTTCCTAACCGCTTCATCCACATTTTTCAACAATGCAAATTCAGGCAAAATTTCAATGCCAAGAATTCTGTAGACGAAGGAAAAAAAGGCATACAAATTCAAGGACTCATTTTTGATTTTATCTAAAATCAATAGCCAATCCTGGTAATCCAAGTCTTCCCATAAATGCATCTCTTTTACCATCCAACTTCTAAAAAAATTTAAAGGAATTTCACGGCCCTGCATCAGCCGCTCGGCAATTTTGTCTATTCTTTGTTTTTTGTCCAACTTTTGTTCATTTATGTATGACCATCCCTTGGTTGAATCGCTTTCGCGATTGCTTTGGTTGTTGTCAGATAAGAGGAATCATCTCCTACGCTAGCAGATGCTACGATCCGTAAAGGGAG
>JBCCSR010000636.1:0-4204 GCA_039199865.1 Bacteroidota bacterium | reverse complement strand
CTTGTACCCCGATCCCTGGGCAATTTTTCGGATACGATTGAGTGCAGCACGATTTTGGCCAACAACCGGAGATTGTAAAGTTCTCATTTATTTTAATTTATAGGATTTGTAAAATTTGATTCAAAAAAATAGTTATGCATGCTTGTTGACTAATAAGTCATTTCAACATACTCATCGGCATAATCATAGCCACCAGTGATAGATTCAAAACTTTCTAAGATACCATCAGATTCATGCCCCGCAATTGATTGATAAGACTCAAAGCTATTGTCTGTATAATGTCCACCCAATTCGTCCAAGTTGATATCGATAGTACCACCGAGGAACTCCATATCATCAATAGAGCCAAGGCCTGATAAATTTACAGAAGGAACAAGAGCTTGAAGGCCTTCCACCATTCCAACTCCCAGGACACCAACTCCCAAATCCTTGGTCATTTGATCCTTACGGCTCATCATGTAAACGCCACCTACCATCTTAATGCCGGGAAGTACTAACTGCGAAAGTTTACCTGATCCGGTAATGAATCTATTAAGAAATGGGACTTTAGTTAGTAAAGAGTTGGTCAACTTAGCCCCTACCATTCCAACGGCTACGGTCCCACCTCGCTTAAGATTTTTTGAATCAAGAAATGTACTTTTCTTTGCCATTTTTCTATTTGATTTACATCCACACATGGATAAATGATTTAAAAGTGAATTGATCGTTTTCAGTTGATAAACTGAAACTATGCTCTTTTTCGTCGAGTAGACCTACCCTTTGAACCTTTAGGTTTTCCAGTCTTTTTCTTCGGACCTACATAAACGTAATGCTGTCCACAGATCTCTACAACTCTTGCACGGTTCCCGGCTTTTCTAATCTTTTTGGCTGAACTATCAGCCTTTGCCTTTGTCTTCCCTCCTCCCCGCTTACTGAATGTACTTCTAGTTCCATTTCCGTTTTTATAAGACTTCGTCTTTGGAACAACACATTTTTTCTTTGCCATTTTGTTATAGTTATATGATAAAATGATATTTAGTTAATGCCTAAGGTTTATCAAGCCCTGGTCAACATGAAAGCTCCAGCTCCAATGCCAATTAATAATCCCCAGGGAATACCTCCTTTATCTTCTTCTGATACAGAAGGATTTGGTGAATAACTTGGACTACCTTTTTTCGTGAGGCTATCATTAAAATTCGGTGTAGATAAATCTGGCAGCAAATCAATGTCGCTTGCATCACGTTCAGAAATTTGGGGCTCCGGCTTCTTGAATAATTTAGCAATAGCTTTAACCGCTTTAAGTATCCATCCCAAAGCCCCAGCAATGGCTCCACCAATAGCGCCAACTTGAGCATTAGTTTTGTTGTTCAAAACTTGTTTAGGATCTGCACCATAATCTTTAAGTATTCCAGTGTGAAGGGCTGCACTCACATTACTTTCCTTCATTCCCGTTGTATTAATCATCCAAGAAAGATGTTTCTTTTGTGCTGCTTTTCTTCGATCAACTTCAGGATTGACAGACTTCTTTAAAAAAGTAAACAAGTAGAATACGCCTGCTCCGGGTAGAGCTGTCTTTAAAAGCATATTCAATAATTTTTTCCAGACAAACTTGAAAGCAGCTCCAACACCTTTACCTACTGCCTTTACTCCATTCCAAACGCCTTTACCTACTGCAACGACACCCTTACCAACCGCTTTTACTCCACTACCAATCCCTTTCCCAATCTTCTTGAAGATGTCGAATAGGCCACTAATGTCTGCCTCTTCAGAAAATCGAAAGCGCAGTGTTGGAGCTTTCACGGCAGGCTGAGTCATTCGTTCAGTTTCTCGCATAAAGCGAACTAATGCTGGTTGCATCGATTGATTCACCGAACCAATGCGGACCATTTCTCCACTCGTCAGGGCATTAGCGGCATTTAGGTAATTCCGAGACTCTCCAGGACTTATAGCCATATCAGCGGCATATTCCATCCTCTGGGCAACAAGTAATCGTTGAGCCTGTCCCTCTGTCATTTCAGTTACATCATTTTGTAGAACAGAGTCAGGAATCATTCTATCCAACTCAGATATTGTTTGAATAATGTCTTCAGTCGCTGTTGCTGACATTTGAGATGTTCCCGATAAATAAGCTAATCCTTTTTTCACTTGATATAGAGTTTTGTAAACAGGTCGTTTTTCTTTTCCAAAGACACCCCCATCTCTTCCCCAAACTGCATCTATGTGGATTCTCATTCCATTGATAATCGCAGTCGGATAAACGTGATAGGGTTTTGGCCTCGATGGATTGTAGCTGGCAAAATTCAATTCATAGTCAATACCCAGGTTCCGTAAAACGGATGTCGTAAAATGAGTATAGCTTTTGCAATCCCCAACTTCATCGCTGATCAATCGAGATGGCGATTTTACCCATTGTGCTCCTTTAGGATCTCTTCGGTATTCGATGTTGTACAACAAAAAATCATAAATCATCTTCATACCTTCAACCGTTGGTGGAATGTCTTTAGAAAAATCCAAAGTTTCCTCCATTGCTTTACCATCTTTTTTCAACATCAGATCAATGATGTCTTGAGTATCATAGTGGAGTTTTTCCAAATGATACCCACCTTTAGCTCCTGGCATAGTCGCCTTTGCATATTGCATATCCAGCATCATATCATCAAAGGAATTTCGTGTTGAATAGGTAAACTGAAAGGCAAGCCATCCGCTCGACCAGTAATGGTGCCATTAAAGAAAAATCGATTGCGTCGCTGACCGCTTTGAAATACGTTTGATAAGGATATCAACAATTCATCATATTCCAAATTCAAAGTGAACGAAGCCCTAACATTTTTCTTTGCACCAATCACCAAATGATCTTGTCTCGTAACTGGGACTTTAATCTGACCATAAAATAAATGACCATCTAATTGGCTGACTTCAATTGAAAAGTTATTCCCATTGCTGATCAAAAGTGACAAACTAATCCTAGCATTGAACCAATCAATTTTATGTGAATCAATTCCGTTGAATTGAACATTTAGTTTTGACTTTGCATCACTGTACTCAGATAACTTACTGACCACTAATCCGGCTCCCGCAATTAATAGATATTTGATCATTATAAATGATTAAAACTATTCGTCAAAAAAGTAAGCAACAGCTAAAATCAAAGCCACTGCTGGCAATGCATAAGAAGAGGGTTGAACTACCTGAGCTTTTGAAATTTGATACTCATCACTTCCTACTTTCATTCGTGGAAACTTTTTCAAACGGTTAAGCCAACCATTAAGGAAGCGATCATTGTCTTCCCTTTTTTCTGCCAGTTCCCGATATTTCAAAATTCGGATATCAAGGATTCCATCATGCAAATCAGCTACCATTGCGGAGTTAATTGCAGTCAGTGTTTTGGTACCAATAATACCATCTACTACTAAGTTAAATCCAAGATTATTCAACACCACCTGCACCATCTTCTTTCCGTAACTACCATGATTCACATGAGTATCAAAAATCAGATTTGCAATTCGTTGATCGCTGATGTGATCCCCTTTAATGTTATCCCAGAAGACGACCTTATAAATGTCTCTTGCCATTGAGACTGAAATAGATCTAATCTCTTCTTCTGTTACAACTCTTTTTAGCAGTGTAGAAAACAATGCTGTACTGATACCTCTGTTGGTACCACTTTGCAAGGTTCGTCCTTTACGCTCTCGATAAGGAACCAGATTTCCGTCATCATCATAAGCATTGTAATTGCCCCAATCTGCCGGATTATTTTGGAAGCCTCCTTCCAAATCCAAGACCAAATCGATCACTAAATTGAACTGAGCCATTGCACGATTTTGACTCAATATAGATAGGTGGGAGAACGGGATTTGGTGATACTCGGTAATACTTCGCAATACTTTATAACATTTCTTAATACTACTTAATTCTTTGTAATTCCATCCAATAAAAAAGGCCATCCTCGGAGAGAATGACCTTTTAAGCAAATGCAAGAATAGAGACTCATTTAATTGAGTTTGCTTTGTAAGAATTGATCTAATTCTTTATAGCTCGGAAATACCATTTGTTCACTAGTTGGAATTTTAGGAAGTTCTTCTCGCTCCTCTATCACTTGCTTAAATGACTCTTTCATGTCCTCGCCACTCTTAGTATTGATGACCTTCTCTACAAAAGGTGCAAATCGATCAACGATTCTATCTACCATGTTTTCTTCAGAATAAATAAGATGGTCTGGTAATCG
>JBCCSR010000635.1:0-4217 GCA_039199865.1 Bacteroidota bacterium | reverse complement strand
TTGAGGCTTTCGTAGAGTCCCATGGCATCGAAAGAGGAAGACGCATTTTGTAGGTACTCTTTTTCTCCCAGGTCGTAGACGTAGAATTGCTGGATATCATTTTTTTGACAGGCAACAAGGGTTTTGATGAGGAAATGACGTTGGGCCTCGTTGGAGCCGATGTACTCAGTAAAAGCCAAGCGGGGAAGGTTACACTCGGTGATGATTTCTACTTTTTTGGGGTAAATATTTCCATCGTAACCGTATTCGTAAAGGACTTGCCGAAACTCCCCTTGATGCTCTAGGACTCCGGCCATCGCCGCATCGGAATGGCGCGTGTATACAAATCCACCTAGGTCATTGTCCCAATAACGCAAGCTACCATTGATGTGCGGATAGGTATGAAAGCTAAGGCAATCGAAATAAGCTCCCGCCCCGTGGGGATAGGCGCCACTGGGACTGCCGTCTATCGGATTGTCCGTATTGCGAAGAATGGCGTCGAGAAAACTGGGATAACCCAATCCACCAACGGCAACGTAAGCGTCGGGATCGAGGTACTTGATGACTTCATAGCTAATGCGCAGTAAACGAACGTAGTGAAAAACGGGTGCCCTCAATTTGTAATCGCAGGGATCCGGATCATTGTCCCACCAATTGCCTTCCATCCCTGCGGGGCGCCAGGCATTTCCAGAGTAGTCAAAATCCGGCTCGTTCCAGATTTCCCAAAACTGCGTGAAGTCTTTGTAAATGCTCACCATTTTGTAGAGGTAGAGAGCGTAGTAATTGTCATCGTTGATGGGCGTACCGTTTTCACCATTGTCCCAAATGCTTTCATACATATTGGCAAACAACTCGGAGGAATAGGGAGAGCTATCACAAAAATGAGTGGTATCGCGATGTGCTTCAGAAGGAAAACCAATAAATACGGTTAAGTCCTCAATCCCCAGGCTGTCGTAATGCTGAAAAGTGGTCAATCGATTTTCGTAGCCTCGATCTTCCAAATAAAACTCCGGTAAAGTAGGGCGCAAAGTTTTGACCCCCACTCCCGCAATTCCCAAATCGGCATTTCCCGCAGCAATATTGGCCAGTTGTTGGTCTTTCCAGGGAGGATAATATCCCATATTTGCACCATAGAGAAAAGGATGGGTGTATTCAGGGACGGTGTCATTGGCATTGTAGTTGATTTGGCCCCTTGAGTCCAGCCAAAAACAGAATAAAATCAAAAAGCAAAGTAATTTTTTCATGTGTTGGATGATTAAGTGCAGACAATAAATGGTCCTGCCAAATGCAGTACACATTTAGCTGTCGTTTGGTAAATAGAATGTTGTTAAGGCCTTGCTGCTCTTGCTTGGGGGAAAGTGCAAGGGCAAATTGCAAAGACAATGAATGGACCGCTACTGAATGCTCAGTAGAAGGCCAAACTCACCAACAGAGAGGTGTAGTTTTCGGAAAACGTATATTGCAGGAAAATAAAACAGGGTATTGACGAATTTTGGTTCGCCTCAAACAGAAGGTGCGATGAGATTAGGTGATTGGCTCAAATATAAAAAGAACAAATTTAAGATACAACTCTATGAATTGTTAATTTGTAGGAGAGAAGCGTTGAGGAAAGTAAATTGGATTGGGGGCTAACTGACTTGTTGTTTGGAAAGCATTTGAAACATTTTTTCAGCGGAGTCTACTTTGGCTTCTAAATGTTGGAGATCAATGATTTGATTTTCTCCTAAAATGCTGCCTTGATTTTCGATGGTATTGCCATTGATCAGTACATGCTGGTTATCGATAAACCCTTGGTTGATGAGGGTCCCATAATTGTTGATCCGACCAAAATTATTGATCCGTCCTCCTTCAGCATTGTCTACCAGACCATCATTTTGCAAAAAACCGTCTTCCATGATAATGAGTTGGCCTTGGATGATAAGTAGCCCTTCATTTTTGAGGGTAAAGTTGATTTCACAATGGGTGCTGATGACTGGAAAATGGTGGCCTTCGGGTTGTCGAGGAATAAAAGCATGGTTTTCCTGACTGGGAAGTCCCTTGGTCCAATTGGCCAAATCCAGCCAATGTTGCCCTTGCAGTCCTGTCCAAACGGTAAATCCTCCGGTGGTTGCTTCTGTCTCTTCTGACGAATCAGAGGTGCGAGCATTAAAATAACGGGAGGGCATTGAAAAAAGAGACAACATCTTCATACTTTTTTTCCTTTACTCAAAGTTTTGGACCTAGATAATGCTCCAGATCATGGATTTATTGTGTTCCTGCAAGAATTATGCTAAAGCCCGCGGATTTGCTCAAAATATTGTCCTAAGTCGGATAAAAATAATTGTTGGAATGTACCCTATCTTTTAAATCTCCTCCCTAAATTGCATCTGCCTAGCTGTATTTTCAACCTACGTATTAAAAATCGCCTCATGCGTTCCGAAAAAATTCAATTCCAAAATGTATACGGTCATACTTTAGCTGCCCGTCTCGAATTGCCAGCCGATCGGCATCCGCATAATTTTGCGGTTTTTGCACACGTATTCACTGGCAATAAGAATTTGACTGCGGTTCGACACATCAGTCGAGCTTTAACCACCAGTGGAATTGCGGTTCTACGCTTTGATTTTACGGGTTTGGGAGAGAGCGAGGGAAGTTTTGCGGACACCAATTTTACCTCAAATGTTGAAGATTTGGTCAGCGCCGCAGAATATTTGAAAACCCATTATCAAGCCCCAAGTATCCTAATTGGCCATTCATTGGGAGGTGCGGCCGCCATTTTTGCTGCTGGAGAAATTGATTCGATCAAGGCCGTAGCGACCATTGGTGCTCCCTCCGAACCCGAACATGTGAGCCATTTATTGGCCAGCAGTTTAGAGCAAATTGAGAAGAAGGGAGTGGCCACGGTGGCGATTGGTGGACGCCAATTTACCATCAAAAAGCAATTTTTACAAGATTTGAGGGATAAAAACATGTTTGCTCGACTTCGCAACCTACGTAAAGCAATTCTGGTTTTACACTCCCCGCAAGATCGAATTGTAGAAATTGAGAACGCAGCGAATATCTATTCTGCAGCTTATCATCCAAAAAGTTTTGTTACTTTAGATGGGGCAGATCATATGTTGAGCAATAAGAAAGATGCCAATTATGCGGGCCTAATGATCGCTTCCTGGGTAAAACGCTACATCGATATTCCTAAAAAAAACTTGCTCAGAACAGAAAAGGACGTGGTGACCCAATTGGGAAATATAGGGTATTCTACCGAAATCATTGCCGGAAGGCATGGACTCATTGCTGACGAACCCGAAGATCTGGGAGGAGATGACTTTGGTCCTTCTCCCTATCAATTGTTGTCGGCCTCTTTGGGTGCTTGTACTGCGATGACTCTACAAATGTATGCTCGGCGAAAGAAGTGGGACCTACAAAAAGTGAATGTTCATCTCAATCACGGAAAACGCTACGCAGAAGATTGTGGTACTTGTGAGCAAAGCAATAGCCGAATCGATCATTTCGAACGTTGTATAGAATTGGAAGGAGATTTGACCGAGGAACAAATCCAGCGATTGCTAGAAATTGCTGATCGTTGCCCGGTACATCGAACCCTGCATCGCGAAGTTGTCATTACCACTACTTTGTTGCGAGACTGAATAAATCGAAATGAAAAATGGAATCGGAAAAGACGTATCGGCCAATTGCCTGTGGGGTGTATGATGAATTGACCCTTTTGGCCCAAAGAAAAAACAATTGTCGTATTCGTTATCTGGATGAAAAGGGCGAAGCCCAACAAGTAGAATCGATGATTGCAGATATTTTTACAAAGGATAAGGCAGAATATTTGCGACTAGCGACCAACGATTTATGCATTCGTTTGGATCATATTTTAGCCATCGAAAAGGTGGGATAATGCTGCTTTACGAAAAAACCAATGAATAACTTGACCTTCTCGCAATGCGGAACGGAATAGCTAAATACAAACAAATAATGATTCGATATCTCCTACTGACGATGGGTGTTCTGCTGGCCTCTACTGCCTTGTGGGCACAGCAAGACAGTATCGGCCTACGTTTAGATCGTTTGGGGCGAGGCGATATTGAATTTGATAACGAGGAACAAAGGAAACAAAGAGTAGTTTCGGCTAGCCGAACTTTGAAGACGGTGGACGAGCTGCCTTTCACCATTTATGTGGTCAGTAAAGAGGAGATTTTTAGCCCGGCGTCGAAGTCGAAGCCGACCGCTTTGGCGGCGAAGCGCGCGAACTCGGC
>JBCCSR010000634.1:0-4220 GCA_039199865.1 Bacteroidota bacterium | reverse complement strand
GGTATTTCTAGATGTTCCTCCAACAAACGTTCGTCCATATATAGACGCAGCACCCCTTTAAATTCCATAAGAATGGGCAGACTTTTTTTAAAATTTTATTTTTGTTACGTGTAATTGTTTGAATATCAATGTGCTCAGTCGCTAAAAATAAAGAAGCCAAAGCCACCGGGATCTCGCATAATAATGTTGTCGACGATTCCTTCCGGGTTAAATACCGTGATTTCCTCGGTAATAGGAAGGCCAGTTGCTCTAATTTTAGCGATTAACGCTAGATTATTTTTACCATTAAAATAAGACAAAGAAGGATTATAAAAGGAATGCGGACAAGCCAAGGCTTTCATAATGCTCAAACCAAATCCTTCAGCATTTGCCAAACCAATCCATCCTTGCTCGATCGCTCCCATCGTCTTTTTAAAGCCTAATATTTCCCAAAAGTGAATTGAACGTACCATATCAGTCGTTTCCAAACTGAGCCCCGCACAGTTGCCAAAAAAAGTAGCTTGATCACTTTGGGGAAGTTCAGTAAATGGAGCGGGTCCATTCATCAAGTAGATCCAACAGCCACTGGGCGCACTGAGCAGATGCCCTCCTTCAATGTCAACGATGTGCTGAGTGGGCGTAATCCGTGGAAGAACGGCTTCCCAAGTACTACGGTAAAGTTGAACTCCAGATCTTGCAAAACGATCAGTATGGAGTTCAATGATGACTTTTCCATCGCTGACGTAGCTCTTTTCTGATTGCTCGATAAGCTGGAAGTTCAATCGCTGATAGAAAGATTGACTTTGGGCCAAATCAATGGCTTTACTTTGGAGGATGGCAGACATGGACGCTTAATTTACGGTACTCCGTAAAGGTAGGCTTTTTCGAGGATTGACTCTAAGAACCTTCCCTCCTTTTATGCGTCCCTCATCCGATTATTGACCGAGACTTATTTGTTGAAAATCGGCTTTCACCCTCAATTCATGATAGCTCAGCTCCTCATCTTTGACGAGCGAGATGGCCATTTCTTGTTCATCTACCCAACAAGTATCGACTTCAAAAGGCAATCCATAAAAGCGAATTTGACACTCATTGTAAGTGTTTTGAAAGGCACCTGATTTGCTTTGTCGCACTTCAAACAGCCTTTCCGTCCCTGTACAAGTAAATTGTCGAAGACTGTAATGATCATTTTGATACGCATATCCTTGACCTGCATCTTCGTAGAGCTCACTTTGGGCTTCCCCTTGCAGGTAGAAAATTTTGAGTTGTAGGCTTATTATTGCTTTTTCTCCGATGAATTGTTGGACTGGATAGAGCGGTAAAACCGTTCCGGCTTTGACGAAGGTAGGAATCTGTTTTAAATCTACTTTTTGTACAACAATTTGCTTACCAGCGTATGCTTTTCCACTGAAGAGGTCATACCAATCTCCGGAAGGAAGTTCGATAGACTGCTCTTGCACTTTGGCATGGATAACTGGACTTACCAATAGACTGGGTCCAAATAGGAAATCTCGATCTGAATGTACAAAAGTATCATTTTCAGGATAGACAAAAGAAAGTGGGCGTAAAATAGGTTGCCCATTTTGGCAATATTTCCAAAAAGCAGTATACAAATAGGGGAGCAGTTGATACCTCCATTCTATGGTTGACCTTGCCAGAGTAGTGTAGGGTTCTCCGAAAGACCAAGGTTCTTGATCCAGGCGATTGGCCGTTTCATTGGCTTTGACACTGTCGCCATCTACAGCTGCTCCTCCGTCCACATTATTTCCCATGGAGTGCACTCGATATAGCGGATGATAAACGCCCAATTGGAGCCATCGGATCATCAATTCTCCATCGGGAACCCCAGAAAAGCCGCCAATATCGGTTCCGACAAAGGAAAAACCGGAAATACTCAACCGCTGGCATTGGGCATTGGCAATTTGTAAATGCTCCCAACTCGCTATATTATCTCCCGTCCAAACAGAAGCAAAGCGTTGCCCCCCACTGTAGGTAGCACGAGTCAAAACGAATGGCCGGGTTTGTGTTTGCAATGCTTTTAATCCCTCGTAAGTGGATCGAGACATTTGCATGCCGTAAATGTTATGTGCTTTCCGATGACCAGTGGGATGCCCATCATAATCGTGTCGGACTTGATCGGGAAACGTTTTGCTGTTGACCCCAAAAACTGCGGGCTCATTCATGTCATTCCAGAAACCACTGACCCCATTTTCATTGTACAATTTTGCGTACAATTGTCCCCACCAAGTTCTCACCTCGGGAAGCGTAAAATCCGGAAAGGCACAGGCCGGAGGCCAAACGGGGCCTCTCATCAATTCACCATCTAATCGTCGACAGAAATAATCTCTGGCTTTAGCTTCAGCAAAAACAGCATAGTTGTCATCCGCTTTGATGCCAGGATCAATCATGACAACTGTTTGAAATCCCGCCGCTTTTAGTTCTTTGATCAATTGAGTGGGTTGAGGGAAGTGTTCCTGGTTCCAAGTGAAACAACGATACTCATCCATGTAATCAATATCGAGGTAAATGGCATCACAAGGAATTTGTCGATCTCGAAATGCTTGGGCCAACTCGCGAACTCTGGCCTCGGGGTAATAACTCCATCGACATTGATGAAAGCCCAAAGCCCAGATCGGAGGCAACTCTGGTTTTCCCGTTAGTCGAGTGTAGGCCTGGGCCACCTGATCGTTGGTGGGACCAGCAAAAAAGTAATAATTGAGGGCTCCACCGTCTGCCCAAAATCGCGTTTCGCCATTTTCTTTTTGGTCAAAGTCAAAATGCGTTCGATAACTGTTGTCAAAGAAAATTCCATAGCATTGCTTCTCACGAATCCCATAGTAAAAGGGAATGCTTCGGTACAACGGATCGGTCTGTGCGCCAAAGGCAAAAGAATCTGTATTCCAGTTGACAAACTGCCCTCCTCGCAAATTCAGTTGTCCACTTTTATCACCAAGACCGAGAAAGTATTCTCCTTTCACTGCTTTTTTGCTCATACTGATTTCCTCGAATCCGTTCAAGATGGTGGATCGAGCGTAGAAGCCTTTTTCATCTTCCGACAAGGTTTGTCCTTCCGCATTTTCGATGCGAACTTTCAGATCTGCTTTGTTTACGAAACAACTTAGCAGTGGAGTCTGTAGCAGAACATGGCTTGCCGTTTCTGCAAAAGTAAATTCAACTGGCTTCCTTTGAAACTGAGGATCGATGGCGTAGGAAAAATCATCGGGGTATTGACCATTGGGACTGTAGCAAAACCGAATGATTCCCGCCTCTAAAATCGTGATGCACAGACTTACTTCATTTTCACAATGAAAATAAATGCGTTGACCTTGCTGGGTCGTTTTCCGAACCTGATTGGGCCGATATTCGGTGAATACATCGGGATAGCGTTGGTGCTTTTCCATATCATCAACATGGACCACTTGATTCGCATCTTGGTTTTGAGCGTTGGGAACCATCAGGTCTTCTACCAGTTCATCTTTCATAGGGATAAGTTTATGGTGCGAGGCTTTATGTGGATCAGGGTCGAAAAGAAAAGCAATATTGGTTTTTAGTACGAGGCTTTAAAGGATCATTTTCTTCGCGAGAAAATCCTTTGAATATTCTTGTATGTTCAAGGTTTTTAAAGTCTAGTTAAAAAACGATTGGCTGATCGGAAAGTGGATCAACCTTTCGCCGTATTTTCCGTGTAAACAAAATTCGCAGATTCATAGAGCGCCTGCTCAATGGCCTCTCTCATTTCGGTCCGATAGCCTTTCGACCAATCGAAATATTGAACGAAGTCATCGAGGATGGCATCCATGACGGGTGGAATAGTATCAATGTTAAAATACAATCTACCGCTACGGCGACTAAAGAAATCCATAGGATGAATCACGAGTTCATGATGGACGCAAAACCAAGTTTCTGCTCTGGCCAGCGCGACTTCAATTGTATCGTTAAACGATTGGAGCTTTTCAATGATCGTATTGCTTTGCAATCCGTAATTTGCTACCAAGTATTGGGCATAGCTGGCATCCAATCCAAAACTAATGACTTCCTTTTTTAGTTTGGCGGTATAAGCCTCTACATCTTCTGCCCCTTCGAATGGACCACCTTGTAGTACGATCTTGTCGGTAAAGCATTCTTTGAGCGCCACATCATACTTTTGCTCCATCTTCTTTTGCACCAAATCGACGATGCGTTGGGCCATTTTTCGGTAGCCCGTGAGTTTACCACCGGCAATGGACATCAACCCGGTTTCC
>JBCCSR010000633.1:0-4225 GCA_039199865.1 Bacteroidota bacterium | reverse complement strand
GGCAATTTGGAGGAGCAGTGGATTGAGTTCACACAAATCCTCTTCCTGACCACAGGCAAATAAAGTCAGCAAGCAAGCAAACAAAATGCTTTTCATTACGAGATACTTTTTCATCTTCTTTTCATTTTTTCATCAACTAGAAAATAGATATCCTTGGCCCCGAGGATGCCAAATGCAAAAAATTAGGGACACTCTCCGGGCACTGTATTGGGTACACCAGCCAAAGCAGCCAAACAGCCATTAGTGTAGTTTTTCCCATCACAACCGCAAACGGGATCATAGATCATAATGCACGCAAAGTCATCTGTAGGTGGATCGAGCTCACAAAGGTCATCATTTTGGTTACAGCCAACGGCACCGAAAAGGAAAAGACAAGAGGCCATCAGGTTAAATACAAAGAGATACTTTTTCATTTTTTTTCTTTTTGATTTAACAGGTTAGACTGCAATTGTCGGCTCAAGCGTTGGGTGAGTACTTGTTAAAATTCTCTTAACGTAGGAGAAGGCTTAGCGTTGAAAGGAGCGTTCAAATACATTTTCATTGCCTCGATCATCGGTAACCACCAAGCGAAACTGATGTTTTCCCGGCCCAATTTGATCGTCAAATCGATGGATTAATAGGTCATTTTTCGCATCGAATTCCATAAGAATCCATTGGCCATCTACCGTCGCCTCGTATTTTATTCCCTCAACATTCCGAGCGGTGTTGAGGTTATCTTTGATCTTAAAAGTCATTTTGGAATATCCTTTCATATTTGATCGAAACCGCAGAGGAACAATACTTGGCGCTTCGGTATCCAGCATGATACAATAGTCCCCTAAGTCTCGAACTTTGGCTTTTAAACGCCCACTTTCCCATTTTCCGCCACAACTTTTGATCTTATTTTTCGAATCACAGTAAGCAATAAATGCTTTGGCTTTTAAACTATCCGGAATAATGTTGGGGCGAATGGCCAAATCGTAATAGCGATGAACAGGCGTTTTGAAGTCGTGCAGGTGGTGTACAGTAGAATAGACATTGCTAGACTTTTCGGGAGAGGATTGGTATTGAAAATAGAGGTTTTCGTAAAAGGTCCCTTTGGGAAAATAGAGGTAAAGATTTTTATTTTCAATAATGTTTTCCTCTTGATAAGGCAACAGGTAATTGAAAGGAGCTGTTTTGCCAGGCTTTACCTCATCTCTCTTCACCCAAAATTCTAGTTGGGATGCATTGCCTTCCACATCTTTTGCAATCATAGTAATTTTTGCGGGTTGCGTCTTTGATAATTCGACAACTCCTTTTTTAGTGGTGTAGCCGTAAATCGACAATTGATTGCCGGGCAAACTGTAACAGCGATTGAAATAGCTCTTTTTCGCCACTTGTTCGGCATAATCCAGATGTGCGTTGATGTAACGGGATTCACTAAAGGCAAAAGTTTCCATGGTAAAGCTGTAGAATGGTACATCATCTTTCAGCATTTCTATTGCATAAACGCCATTCCAATTGGGTGTCTTGGTCATATGATCATAGGCTTTTAAGGCAAAGCCTGCTCGCCACGCACCAATTAGCAGCGTATCTCCTTTGATGCGATAGTTTTTTCCTCCCTTGCGCAAAGCGTAGGTTTTGCTTCGAAAACTTTCTCGTTTATCATTGAGGAAATAGACCTTTAGCTCGTGGAGTTTTGGAGCGACATTATCTTGTACCTTGAATCCAAATAAAAGTGGGTTGATGGGTTTTTCGGTCTTAGTATCTCGAATTTCAAAATGTAAATGGGGACCAAATGAACGTCCCGACAACCCCATTCGACCAATGACATCTCCCTTCTTCAATGAAAAACGCCCTGCTTCCGGAAACAATTCTACCTCAAAAGTTGCTTTACGATATTGTGCCCTTTTTACATATGCAGCTACCTCTTCCGGAAAATTTTGTAGATGCGCATAAACGGACGTAAAGCCGTTGGGATGATTGATGTACAATACATTACCATAGCCACCCGTTTGCACTTTTATCCTTGAGATGTAGCCATCAGCAATCGAGTAAATTCTTTGACCAGTTTTACCTTTGATATCTATTCCAGCGTGCAGATGATTGGGTCTCAATTCGCCAAAGGTTCCAGATAAGCGAATCTCAATGTCTACGGGCGAACGAAAATAATCTTGTGGATAATCTCTTTTGTCCAATTCGCTTCGATTAAAAGCGAATAATAATAAGAGGCCAAGGACAAATAAAAGACTTAAGAAAGTGGGACGAAGTAATTTTATCATAGAAGCAAATATAAAAATTTGAATACGATGAAATTGGTCATTGCGTTGCGAAAAAAGAAAGAATAAAAAAGTATTTTAAATACATACGTAAAATAAAAATTTGACCTCGGAAATGATTTGATTTGAAGCTGGTATCTCTTTCTTTCTCATTTCAGCGATTGCCTACCACGACCTAAGATCGATAAGTTGGCCCCATCTAGCAGTCGAACTGGCTCCTCGTAACTTCGAAGAGGGTTCAAAAATAAAGGAATTTCAGATTCATTTTTCGCCAAACAAGGTTCCCCAATTGCCAGTTAAACTATGTTCTTGCTCATTCTTAACGATGTGTCCTAAAAATTGACTTCGAGGGATAGCTCTTCCCCCCAGACTTTTCAAATGCTGGGTTTCCTGCTGGCAATCAATTAGCCAGAATCCTCGCTCTTCTAGTATCCTCACAATCGTAATGAAGCCCGCTTTAGAGGCATTGCTCACCTTGGCAAACATTGACTCTCCAAAAAAAATCTTTCCAATACAAACACCGTATAGGCCTCCAACCAATTCCCCATTTTGCCATACCTCTACGGAATGAGCATAACCCAATTGATGTAGTTGACAATAGGCAGCAATCATATCATCAGAAATCCAAGTTCCTCCTCCTTGCCCTTTTCTCCATTGCTGCTGGCAAGCTTGAATAATTTGTTCGAAATTTTGATCGAAAGTATAACTAAACTTTTTTTGGTTGAAATAAGGTCTCATACTTTTAGACACTTTCAACTCTTGGGGAAAGAGCACAAAACGGGGGTCAGGCGACCACCATAAAATGGGATCTTCTGGGTTGAACCAAGGAAAAAGTCCTTTTTGATAGGCTAGTAATAATCTTTCTGCGGATAAATCACCACCAATTGCCAAGATACCATCGGGGTTGGCCAGATGAGCGGGAGGAAAAGCAATCTCATCTTCCGACAACCAAAAAACAGGCATAAATGATAATTTGGAATTGGATAAAGAAGTAGGGAATTACTGGGAAGCGCCATAAAGACTCACCAGCTCTATGTTTCTTCACTTCGTGGGAAAAGAATCGGTTTGAAATAAAGGCAGACAAATCAGATGACTCAATTAACTTTCAATCACTGCAGACAATCCGCGATCAACTAAAGCATCTTTGAATGGACGCAATACGTTTAACGTTGCAGTCTTTACGGTGGCTTTTCCTTTATAATGAATGATCAAAGACAACTGCTCTGCTTGAGCGGAAGAATGTTTTAGAATATCAATGAAACATTCAATGACCCAATCGAAAGTGTTAAAATCATCATTATAAACCACCAATTTAGAAGTTTCACCAACATCCGTCAATTCCTCTTCCAGGAGTACCTCTTCTAATTCTTCGGTAAAATGATTGTTATACATGGTGGAAAGATTTAATAACTATCTTTTAGTTTAGTCTATTTTATAATTCTTTGATGTATCGCATTATGAGCAGTAAAATCTGACCAGATGAATCTGATCAAGATCTTTAACTAACTTAGTTGACCTAAAGTTTCCTTAACCGCCGAGAAATTTGGCAAATCGCCAGCAGATTCCAATACTTCAGCATACTGGATTACACCATTTTTATCGATGACAAAAGCAGAACGCTTGGAAACGCCTTTCATATCCAAAACGAAATCTTCGTACAACGCTCCATAAGCCCTTGATACATTTTTATTGAAATCAGATAGCAAAGGGAAGTTGTAGTTTTGCTCTGCCTTGAACTTTTCCAGGGTAAATAACGAATCAACGGATACGGCTAGTATCTGAGCATCCAAACCTTCATAAGTTCCAATATCATCTCTCATCGTACACAATTCATCGGTGCAGACCCCTGTAAAGGCTAAAGGAAAGAATAATAAGACGACATTTTTGCCACGATAATTTTCCAGTGATACTTCTGACTTATCGGATGCCCTAACTTTACATTGAGAGCATCCGATAAGTCAGAAGTATCACTGGAAAATTATCGT
>JBCCSR010000632.1:0-4228 GCA_039199865.1 Bacteroidota bacterium | reverse complement strand
GCATTAAGGCGTCTTGGATGTATTTGCCGCCCGACACGCCTGAACTGGTAGAGAATTCCGTATTATTAATCATCAATCCTTGCGAACCGATCTGCTGGATAATGAAAGGAATAGCCTCATACACTACACATATTGAACAGAATTGAAACAAGTATTCCTTCCAGAGCAATTCAAAGTGTTCAGTTGTGAATGCTGCTTGGATTGCTCCGTAATTTGCATTGTAATTCGAGATTGTATTGGCTTTTTCGGTTTTGAGTGCATTGAATAATTCTTTTCCGATTACAGATTGGACGAACCGCTTCTCTGCAAAATCAATATGTGGAGACAATAGCAGCGCATCAAAGCGCACGTCTATCGGTGCAGGTCGAACCAGTCCACTATTGACTATTTCCTGTGCTTGCGTTAGGGTTGTTGCCATCTGAAAATCTATTTTGTTCTTCCTTAAGTTGTGCTAACATTTCGTCATCCAGTGGATTAAATCCAAGTATGTCTCGCTTTTCATTTGTAAGTAGATTTTTTCCGCGGCAGTCTTCGCCATTGTTCCCGCTCCAAAGGTTCCAGTTACTTTAAAATTAGCCTTCCAAACCTCTTTTTTAGATTGAACATCCATTCCAACCAACTGATAAGCCGCTACTTGTAGTGCCCCATTGGAAAATTCGAATTTCCCGGGCTGAAAAATGATGACGAGGTCATTTTTATTCACTGCAACGGCCTCACTGATCATCCGATCTGCTTTACTCTCTTCGTTGAGGGCCAAGCCCCGCTCTGCTTGTAAAAAACCCAAGACCTTGACTTCCTGATTGCTCTGAGCAAATGTACCTTCAATTTTTCTTTTCAATTTAGCGACAAATCCGCTTAGATCTTGTTGGTAGGGAATCACCAGAAGGGGTTTTTGATAGCGTTTCGTTAGGTTCTCATCGACTATCGATTCCATTTTCACACCGCAACTGATGAGCATGAGCAAGAGCATTACGCCTAAAACGTTACTTTTCATTTTTATCTTTTTTGTTCAAAGGATCAATGACTTTGTAAAATAGACGAATGCAATTGGAATGGACTCTGCTGAATCTTCAAAAGCATTCGATTTACAATAGCAGTACACTAGAGGAGATAGGATGACTGAGATAATGATACAAACCATTCAGTGGGGCCAAAATAAGCACGATACGCTTTTGTACTAACAGAGACAATGGAGCACTTTACCTCAACCTCCACATTTCATTACCACATTGATTAGTTGCATTTACCCAGTAAAAAGTAACTTTAATTGGCAGATTTATCTTTCTACCAATTCCAATTCGATCTGCCGTCGAGCTAAATCCGTACTGAGGATACGTACATTTAAACGATCCCCCATTTTGTAAACCTGTCCAGTTCGTTTTCCACTTACTTTCAAACGTCCTTCCTCAATGACAAAAACATCGTTCAATCGATCAAAACCAATGAGGCCTTCTGCCTTACTTTCGATCAATTCAATAAAAATGCCACGATCGATAATCCCTGAAACTTGGCCTTCCATTACTTGCCCCACAAACTGATCAACATATTCTACTTGTTTGTACTTGACCGATTCGCGTTCGGCGTTCATGGCTTTTCGCTCTTGGGCAGAAATATGCTTACATTGAGTTTCTAGTGCCTCTTTATCTGTTCTAAAAGTCTGTTTTAAATTTTTAAACAAATAGCGGTGAACCAAGACGTCTGAGTAGCGTCGTATAGGAGAAGTAAAGTGGGTATAGTTGTCGAAAGCTAGCCCATAGTGCCCAATATTATCTGTGGTGTAAGCGGCCTTGGCCATGGTGCGAATCGCCAATGGCTCCAACATTTTGAGGGCTTCATTCTTACGAGCTGCCTTGGTCAATTCATTGAAAGACTTGGCGATTTGTTTTGGGGTATCCAAATTCATTTTAAAACCCAATTCTCCCGCAAAAAGAGCAAAATCCATCACTTTATCTTGATTGGGTAAATCGTGTACTCGATAGACAAAGGGAATTTCCTTGGTACCCGACTTTTTGACGATATAGGTGGCGACTTCTCGATTAGCCAGCAACATAAAGTCTTCGATGAGCATGTGAGCGTCTTTGCGTTCCTTGACAAAGACTTCAATGGGTTTCCCCTCACCATCTAACTTAAACTTGACTTCGTCACTTTCAAAGGCAATGGCTCCTTTTTTGAATTTTCGCTTACGCAACTTGTGTGCAATTTCATTGAGCTTTCTCAACTCAACAGCAAATTCTCCTTCACCACTTTCCAGAATTTCTTGAGCTTCTTCGTACGCAAACCGGCGATTAGAATGGATTAAGGTACGACCAAACCAGCGCTTACATACTTTATATTCCTGATCAAAAACGAAAACTGCCGAAAAGGTACACTTGTCCTCGTGGGGACGAAGGGAACACAATTCGTTAGACAAACGCTCGGGTAGCATTGGTGAAACCCGATCCACCAGGTAAACCGAAGTAGATCTTTTGTAAGCCTCTTTATCGAGCGCTGTTTCTGGTTTGACATAATGACTGACATCAGCAATGTGAACCCCGATCTCGATTTGTCCATCCTCCAAGTATTGGATAGACAGGGCATCATCAAAATCTTTTGCGGTATCCGGATCAATCGTGAAGGTAGTCACTTGGCGGAAGTCACGTCGATTCGCCAACTCTTCCTCAGCAACCTCGGCAGACAACTGTTCTGCCTCACGGAGTACCTCCTCTGGAAACTCAAGGGAAAACCCGTTGTTCAGAAGGATGCTTTTCATTTCAATATCACTGGTCCCTGCTGCACCCAAGACAGAAGTAACCTGACCAACTGGATGGTGTTTTGGCCGGACTGGCCATTTGATGATTTTGACGACGACCTTTTCTCCGTCCTTGGCTTCCTGTAAATTTTCCAGGTCAACATAAACTTCCATTGGATGGTACACCGCATCTGTTGTTACAATTCCGTAGCGCTTGTGCAGGTGCACTGTACCCATGAAAAACTCAGAAGCACGAGCAATAATTTTTTTGACTTCTCCTTCTGGTCGACGACGACCACGGGGTGTCTGAACGGCCACTAACACTTCATCGCCATTCATGGCTCCCTTCAAATTTCGGGCGGCCACATAGATGTCTTCTTCTGCTTCGTCAACGATGATGTAGGCGGCTCCCGTTCGCGTCATATCTACTCTTCCTTCCATCATTTTTCGTTCGGTTTTCGGTGTTTCTGAAAAATGCTGATTCTGGTTGATCCGATATTTCTGATCTTTGTAAACGATAACTTTCCCTTCATTGGTGAGCTGATCGAGCGCATGCGTCACGGCATCTTTGTTATTGGCAATTTTTAGTTTTTTAATGATTTGCTTGGCGGCCCACTTTCTCTTGGCCTGTCGTTTGAGAAAGTAAAGGATGGCTTTTCTTAAGTCCTTAGTGTTTAGTTTTCTTCCTTTGGTTTTTGATTTTTTCTTTTTAATCATGTTTTAGATGTGTTCGAATGTCTAGGATATTTTGCCAGTGATGGAGTATCATTGGCAACTGTTTGTTGCTTAGTAAAATCGATAGCATTGATCCTAAACATGGTTCTATTGAGGTGAATGTACCTGCTTCGATTATCTGGATTTTGAAACGACAGGTTGATCACAAATTAATCTGAGCTAATTATTTTTCCAGTGGAGAGCAATTCTAGATGAAAAGATTTGCTGGAGGAAGGGTCAAATGTATCAGAATTGGCTTTCGCTACACCGGCCACTACGTATATTATCCAGTCCTCATCCACGGTAGCTACTGACCTAATTAACGCATCCTCCTGCACTTTAGTTCCAGCAATCACACTTCTATCGATCACTGAGCCCTTCAAGTCATAGGTAATCAACACATATTGATAATTCATCAGCTCTGCTTTCCAATAGACGATAGCGTGAAACTTTTCCGTTCCTTTAATCCGAAAACAGGGAATGTATTCATCGTACTCATCTGAATCTTTTTCTTCAGGACGAATTAGGTATTGATCGATCATGAGCTGGGGAAGCGGATCGTTTTTTCGACTAAACTCTAGATGTACATCTTCGGTGAGGATCACTGGCAAATCAACCAGTGGAAATTTTTCCAGAAAGTGGGTAAAACTTACTTTTTGATTTTTTTTCATTGCCGTAAAAATACGTCTTGCCAGGCAAAAAGTGTAGTAAAAATGGTCCTTTGCCCCACCTCCGTAACCAATCATCAAATAAAACCCAAATATTCAAGCCTTTTGGCCTGCTTTT
>JBCCSR010000631.1:0-4228 GCA_039199865.1 Bacteroidota bacterium | reverse complement strand
TTATCTGGTGGTCTGTACTTGCCAGAGCTTCAATTTCAACATTGGATGAGATTGAAGCTCTGGCAAGTACAGACCACCAGATAAATATTTCCAAAGAGCTCCTTGATCAAATAAATAGCTTTAGTTCAAAATCTCAAAATGCTACAAGTGCGCTGACCAACTTAATTACCTGTTTAATTTGTCATGCGACAGATGGCCGCATCGATCCCCGATTCCATCGGCAGCCGTCCAATGAAATGCCTCCTCCACCTTCAGGAAATGATCATTGGTTTTCGGGAAGAACGATCAGTGAAAAAATAATATATCCTTGGTTGTCAAAAAATGACTACAGAACGGCCAAATCTGGTTGGCAGACGAGGACATTTGAGAGACCCAGGCCCTATACATTAAATTATCCTGAAAACATTGCTTTCCTAAAACAGGAGTTCCTCTTTATCTTGGATCAAGTTTCCACAGGGAAAGTGGCATCAAAAGATGTTTTAGTTCAGCTGATACGACTGGAGAAAATCATCAAGAGAGATCGGGCGGTGCTTCAAAAGGCAGTGGCAAAGAACAAGATTGGCAATCGAATTTTGATTTCAGACCTCATTGGCCTTTTTGAAAAACACTTTTCTTTACCCAATTCTTCGATATTACCAGTTTATGCCATGTATGCTGTTTATCAATTGCTGATTCTCGAAGTTAAACAGTACAGCCGATTCAAACTGAAAAAATTGGATGCCCATGAATCCTCCGATCAAAGGACAGGTTCCATCGGCGATATAGAATTGGTTGATCAAGATGGCGATGTTGTTGAAGCATTGGAAATTAAGCATGGCTTTCCGATCGACTTGGTGATCGTTTTAAAGGCCAAAGAAAAGATCGAAAAATCTAAGGTCAAGAGATATTACATTTTAACAACTCACGACAATCATGGTGTAATAGATGAGGCGATTCAAAAAATCATTGAAAGTGTGTATAGAAATCACGGATGTCAAATAATCGTTAATGGCCTTATCTCGACGATGAAGTACTACCTACGCCTGCTCTCGCAACCAAGTGAGGTCGTCAACACATACAGCCTGCTGATTGCGAGCCAGCGAAGTATTAAATACGATCAAATTGAGCATTGGTCCACTTTGATTAGAGCAATTAGTAGGACTTACAACGAAGGCTAAAACATGTAATCCATTCTTATGACTTATCAGTTTAAATTGGTAAAGGAATCAGAAAGAGAATATGCTTCCATGAAGTATATTTTTGAAAAAATAGGGTTCAAAGGTTCAATCATTAGAAGGACCGTATTGGGGTATATCAAAAACGAAGATGAAACTGTCAGCATTGAAGTGAAAAATGAACGCATCAATTTGAAAGACTGCGAGAAAGTATCGCTTTACTTTGAAGGCTATGAAGGTCAACTTCAACTGTTTCTGATACAGTTCAGACTCTTTCTGAAAATATCCTTTGGCGATAGAAATAGAATCGTAATTCAAACTGAGAAAAAGACGTTGGAATACAAAGTTTGGCTAGAAAGTAAAAGAGATAGAAACAACTTCAAGAAATTACTGCAATGGTGTTACGATAACGGTATTCAAATAAAGGAATTTTACCGAGGCGTAAGGACTTTCAAATGGAAAAGAGTCGACTATCATAAAATACAGTCCATTAAAGAGAAGTACAATCTGAAAGAGTGGTGAAATGGGAGGGTGAACAGACAACGTCACCTCGCCTATAATAATGTAGTTGGATACAATCAGGAAAAATAGAATACCAGATCATTCGGAATACCGCTACACCTCATACCAATAAAGAATGAAAGCAAAAATCTACTCAAATCAAAAATTGATCGGAACATCTGAATTGCGAATAGTGGATGAAAGTATGGGTGTGGTTTCGGGTAAATTCCTTCCCAACGAAAATTATGAGGAAGTCCGAAAAGTAATTTGGAACTTTCACAGCTCACACTCGGATCGCAAATTTGAGGCATTGGACAGACTGAGGCTGAATTGTCAATTGGGAAACAACGTTTTTTTGTATCCCTTGGGTGGATTTTTAATAACAGATATAGAAGAGCTGCCAAATGAGGATTTAGTATTTGAAGCAATGGGAAACTACCGGCATGTCCTGGAGGATAACTTCCTGGCTGATCCACCAAAAGAACGCCTATTGGAACCCTGGGAATCCATCACGATCGAACAAAAAATAGCCTATGAGGATGAGTTGTTTAAAGAAATAGGAAAAGCAAAAGGTATATTGCGTTTTTTTAAACCGACAAGCCACCAATTGCGTGCATATGAATTTAGTGCAATGGCAAAATTAGGTACAAACGATGATGTCTTATTTGCCGTGCATAAGAAAGGGGACAATGAGTTTGACTATGCCGTCATTCATCTGACATGGATAGGCAAGCTAGAAAAGAACGATAACTTTCCAAGAGCATCATTTTTTAAAGATTTTGACCACTTCATAAAGGACCGATTGCATCCCGATAGAAGAGATTGGGAAGAATAGGCCGTCATAAATAAGACTGGTTGGAACAGTCGAACCTTTTAAGCCGCCTTTGGCCGAAAATGCCAAAAAGTTGTCCTCAAGTGTCAAATATCTCTTTTGACAACCTACCACCTTTGTATCATCAAGGCAGTACCCAATAGACACAAGAGATTTGGGCCTTTGATGTTTCTTTTCATCTTAAACGGTAGGAAGTCATGAAAAAGCTATTGATCGTATCCCCACTGGTATTTATCCTGTTTCAAAGTTTCTATAAGATAGGAGCCGATTTGCCCAAGCCATTCAACATCGGAGCGCTACCGGAAGTGGCCCCGGCCCCCGCGGACAATCCCGTGACCAGCGAAAAAATCGAGTTGGGAAAGAAACTCTTTTTTGATCCCATTTTATCCGCTAATAACAGAGTCTCATGCGCTTCCTGTCATTCACCTGCTAAAGGATTTGCGGATGGGCTTGATCGGTCAAACGGTTTTTCAGAAGGCATAAAGACCCAGAGAAATGCGCCTACTATTTTAAATGCAGCCTTTAATGGGATTGATGTCAAAGGAAATTTTGATCCGGAGCAAAGCCCTCAGTTTTACGATAACCGCGCTCTTTCGCTGGAAGCGCAGTGCATGGGACCCATATTGAACCCCGATGAAATGAAGGGGACAGCTGCCGCTGCGGAGGCTTACATTGCATCGCTGGAGCAAAAAGTTATGGCCATCCAAGGGTACCGCTCGCTCTTCTATGCGGCATTTTCCGACTCTACCGTCTCCGTCGATAGAATCACCAAGGCCATTGCGACCTACGAGCGGACCTTGATTACCCCAAACGCGCCCTTCGATCGCTACATGCGTGGAGATCAAAATGCCATGACGAACGAGCAGATCAAAGGCATGCAAAGCTTCATTTCCGTTGGATGCAACGAGTGCCACTCCGGCCCCATGTTCAGCGACTACAAGCTCCACGTACTGGGTGTCGAGGAGCATCCTGGCCTGGAAAGTTTTGATAAGGGCGATGGCACCTACGCCTTTAGAACGACGACCCTGAGAAACCTGGCTTACACCGCGCCTTACATGCACAATGGCCGGCTGTCGTCTATTGAAGAAGTGATGCGTTTTTATCAAAGAAAAAGGAGCGAGCATCCAAAGGTCTCCAATAAAGAACTCGCACGGGAGTTTAGGAACCTCAAGCTCAATCCGCTCAGTCGATCACGTACCAAGGAAATCATCGCTTTCCTAGGAGCCTTAAACGATCCCAACTTCGATCGATCCATCCCCGAAAGCGTACCAAGTGGGTTGCCAATTGAGTGACGGGCGGGGTCGTAGTGGATGATCCACCATCTTGCACTATCGTCCCCCTGCCTTTACCGCTGTCATTTTGTTGATCAGCTCTATCCCTTTTTCGAGCACTTCATCGCTCTGGGTGGTCGATTGTTCGACGTAGTGTTTGGGAACATATTTTTCTCGTGGCGTACCGTTGATGTGGAATAATTTAGCGGTCGACAGTCGGTAGCCGAAGCTTTGATTTTTAAAGGAAAAACCGTTCATTTCACCGGCCAACCGCTCCATTTCCGAGCCGACAACCTCTGCTCTCCCCATACCGTCCAGCCCAACGGTCATCCCTTCTCCCATACTCCCGGTCCATCTACCGGCCAACACGACCAATGGCTTATCATAGGTGATTTCCCTAGGGCTCACATATTCAATCCAGCTTCTTTCTACCTTGGGATTTTCCTCTGGATTGTTGTATGCTCTTTCAG
>JBCCSR010000630.1:0-4241 GCA_039199865.1 Bacteroidota bacterium | reverse complement strand
CATAGAGGGCGGTTTTGATTATCGTTTGCTATAAAGAGGCTTTGGGAGTAGGGAATGGTTGTATGGCCCCCCTTATTTTTTTAATTGGTAGATTTAAGTCATTAAAATTACTATTTTTTGTAGATTTTGTATCTTCATTAATCAGTACATTTTAATCCTTAAAACCTTTAAAAATGATCCACTCCTCCATAAGACTCAGGCTTTCTTTGCTGCTTTTTCTCGCCTTTTACCTCAATATTTCCTTTGCCCAAGACCCTCCAATTCTCCAACCATTATTATTGGACAAGTCCGTCTTGTCGGGGCTGGGTTTGAAGAAAATTGAGTTCAAGGAAGAACCGGAGAAACAATTTTATCAGAAGCGATTGTATCGAGGAGCAGACATCAGTGTGTATGTCGTATCGACGGGAACTTGGACCAATACCATTAACAATTACAGTTTCGATGAATACATTTACCTGTTTCACGGCGAAGCTATTACGGAACCGCAAAATGGAGCGAGTCAAATATTTCGTTCGGGAGATACCTTTTTTGCCCCTAAGGGCTATAACGGAAAGTGGATCGTCAATGCGGGCCAACATTTGCATTACGAGTTGTCGGTGATTACGACCAAAAGGGCCGATTCTACCCAAGTTGTGGAGGGGTTGATGCATCAATTGTTTGATCCCGCCATCCTTTCTGGAACATCCATTGAATTTGGAGCAGATGGGCTTTATTCCAAAACATTGGTTCGGGGAGCAGAGTTGACCATTCGTATGAAAGCCGAGCAACCCCGAGAAAAATCAATAACTGACCCTATGAAAGAACAACTGATCCAATTGCTTTCTGGACAATTACAGATCAGCGATGAGGCCCAGGGAGCGCAGACTTTTTATGCTGGAGACTTTTTTGTTTTGCCAAAGGGATTCAAAGGAAAGTGGAAAAGTGAGGGGCATGGCTTGATCAAATACCTCACCGTGGAAAAAACAGACTGGAATTAAAACTTAGTAGGGGCAAAATTGGGGCTAAAGGATTACACCTGGAAGAGGAACAAATTTCAATGGTGATGCGTTGATTAGCAGTATCCGTACAAAGAAAAATCATCACCTATGCAATTGAATAAAATCAAAATCCTAGGCATTCCCATCAACAAAAAAACATTGGTCCGGTGGAAAATCTACATCGACCGGGCGAAGATGTATCTCAACTACATCAATTTTGCCATGATTGCCTTCGTCTTTCTCAACTCCATCAATGACGTTCGCATTCGACAATTATTAGATGAAAATAAATTGTTGGTTTATCCTTTGATCATGATTGGCTTTATGGGCATTTCTCTGGTCTTAGGCTATTTTGATACCAAACTGGGTTTACGCAAAGAAGAAATGAGGAACAATGCAAGTGAAAATCCAATCTTGATGGAAATTCTACAACACGTTAAGGAAATGAAACAGCAAGAGCAGTAGGCATTCCATTTTTTAAAATAAAGCCATGGAAAAGATCAATCGCCATTTTATTCTCGAACAATACCGTAGTAGCCTCAGTAGCTATACCCATTTGACAACCGAGCTAGGCTTATGGGCCTCTGAGCGGTACGTTTTTCAAAAGTACTTGACAACTACGGACCATATTCTCGACTTGGGTTGTGGAACAGGACGTACGACTTTTGGCCTCTATAAGTTGGGCTTTCACAACATTTTGGGTGTTGACTTAACCCCCGAAATGATTGCCTCTGCCCAGCAATTGACACATCATTTTCAAAGCAATATTCCTTTTGAAGTTGGAGACGCAACCCAATTGCGTTTTCCCGATGAACAATATCATGCAGCCCTTTTTTCGTTTAATGGACTCATGTCGATTCCTAGTCTAGCGCAACGGCTAAAGGCTTTTGAAGACATTTATCGAGTGTTACGTCCAGGAGGACATTTCATTTTTACAAGTCATGATCGAGCGAAAGAAGCCTCTTTCTTACCATTTTGGAAAGAGGAAGAGATTCGTTGGAGGGAGGGAAAGCAAGATCCTCGACTATTTGAATTTGGTGATTTGATCACGATTTCTAAGAATGAGCAGCGAACGATTTTTATACACATTCCCAACCAGGAAGAAGTGAAAAGCTGTTTGCAGCAAACGGGTTTTGAGTTGGTAGAAACGTTTTACCGCAGCGAACGGTTTGATGAATCTGATCAAGTGAAGGCCAGCTCCGGAGAATGTCGATTTTGGATTGCTAAAAAATAAACCATAGCTAAATGAAAATGAATAAAGTAAATATTTTGCTAGGATTTTTGGTGCTGGTTGTACTTGTTGATGGAATGGAAACGGAAGATGTAGTTGTATTGTGCTCGGTATCGATCAACAACAGTTTTGAATGGATTGACAATAACAACAATGGAACGTATGAACCGACGGAGGGAGACGTAGTGGTCGATATGGGCGTAAGAGACTTGATTCCTAGCGTAGAATAAGTGGCGAATTCAAAAAACAAAACAAATGCAAGATCAACAAACCGCGATCATCCAACAATACATTCAAGCCTACAATCAATTCGATATTGCGGGGATGCTACAAAATTTGCATCCTGACATTCATTTTCAAAATGTCAATAACGGCCAGCTCGATTTAGAAACCAAAGGGATAGCGGCTTTCAAAGTACAAGCAGAAAAGGCGACCCAATATTTTAAAGCGCGACAACAAAAAATTGCGCATTGGACTTTTCGAGAAGATACCGTCGTTGTGGAGATTGATTACGAAGGTATTTTGGCGATTGATTTGCCCAATGGAATGAAAGCAGGGGAGCGTCTCCAATTGAAGGGGCGTTCTGAATTTACCTTTGCCGCAATGAAAATCATTCAACTCCGAGATGTGGTATAAAAGCTACGTTTAAATCTTACCTTTAGTCCCAAGGAAAGTTTGCGGCTGTGCGCTTAATGTCCTATTCAAACACGATGTCATCTAAATAAATATGATGCGGAAATCCTCTACTACTGGAAAAGAGCACTAGTCCAGAACGAATGCAAGTTAAATCGGTTTTTTTGATTTTGATCTCGTATTTTTTCCACTTCGTTGTCAAGCTAATTTCTTTTGATTTTTTCCCGGTATCCGGAAACGGCTTGTCTTTGTCAATCAGACCAAAACCAATCGTTGCTTTGACATTATTGTCATCTGCTTTTGCCCAAAAACTAAACTTTTTAGCTCCCGATAAATCGTATCCTCCAAGAATCGTCCCCCAATCATTGGGTGGATCCACAAAACCGACACCATACCAATTGTCTCGTGCACGATAGCTGATTCGAATGGCTGTCGTCCCGGAATGCACTTCTTCCTGATGGTTCATATCCACCTCCAAGGATTGATAGTTACCCATGTGTCCAGATGGAACATAAGGCAAGTCGGGACTATTGTCTTGATAAACGTAGAAAGGCATCTCGGCCTTGGGGACAAGGTATTTTCTAGCTTTAGCAGCCTCATCAGAAACGATGATGGCGCAGGAGGCAATGCCTACATTGCGGTAAGTATCTTTGACCAGCACATAAACTTTAATGGGACCATCTTCCCTAGGGAGTTGAATTTCAAAGCCCTCTGCTAAGTTGCCTCGATGTTGAAGGGGGAGGATGCGATTGCGTCGCTTTCGACTGCCCGTTCTTTGGTTGTAATGAAAACTACACTCTAGCACTTCGTTTTCAATATCCATGGTTTTTAAGGTAACTGGAACCCAAGCATCGCTTTGTTGTACTTCTTTGGGCAAGTCAAAATGTTGAATTTGAGGAACGTGGTTGAGGGGTTGCTGTCCAGTGTAAGCCGTCCGAATGGCCCAGTACTGCGGACGCGTCATCCCAGCGAAATGGCTGTGCAACCAGGCGGCCCCAAAATCATTGCCATCGGCATAATGAAAAACATAGACGCCCAAACAAGCAGCTTTGGGAAGAATCCACTCCTGATATCCTTTGACGATGGCATCGTATTTTTGTTGATCGGAGGGTTCGGTCTTGATTCCATGGTGTTGCTCTTGAATGTCCCATTCTCCAGTTACCCCAAATTCAGTCAAGATGTACGGTTTGTCAATGTTTTTCTTTTTGAGTTCATTGGCCAAATGCCCGGCCCCTGGACCATAACTGTTGAGGCCATAAATATCAATGGAGGGAACGTATTTTTGCCACCAATCCAAGCCAAAAGTCCAGGCTTCTACCGAGGTGATGGGGTGCTGTTGATCCAATTGCTTGATTTGCTGACAAATGCTTTCCAAGAGTTTGGAATAAGCTACTTTTTCT
>JBCCSR010000629.1:0-4245 GCA_039199865.1 Bacteroidota bacterium | reverse complement strand
AGCTAATCTCTAAATAATCCTTATATTACGGTTCTTTTATATTTGAGGTGCTTTTGCTAAAGGGGTATCTACTTCTTTTCTAAAGAATCAACCCAAGGCTCAACCTCACCTTGCAATTTGAACATTGATGAAAGCAATTATCCCCGTTGCTGGAGTGGGCACCCGACTTCGCCCGCATACCTATACCCAGCCCAAGCCACTTATCCCCGTTGCCGGAAAGGCCATCATTTCTTTTATCATCGACCAGTTGTTGGAGGTGGGGATTCAAGATTTTGTCTTTGTCATCGGTTATTTGGGGGAAAAGATTCAACTTTTCATCGAGAAAGAGTATCCAGATCTTAGTAAGACTTTTGTCCAACAAAACTCACGGGAAGGCTCTGCACACGCAATCTGGACTGCCCGGGAAACGATCAAAGACGCTTCGGAGATTTTTATTTTTTTTGGAGATACCATTATCGATGTTGACCTCAATAAAATTTTGGCAGAGCCAACTTCCTGTGTTGGGATAAAAAAAGTAGATGATCCCCGAGAGTTTGGGGTAGTGGAGCTGGGAGAGGAGGGCTTCATCAGAAAAGTAGTTGAAAAACCCAGTATTCCCAAGTCGAATTTGGCCATGGTTGGTCTCTATAAAATCAAAGAAGTGAATGAATTGATTGAGGTCATCGATCGCAATATCAGAAACAATAGCCAAACCCACGGTGAATACCAATTGACGGATGGCTTGATGGGCTTAATTGAGCAGGGAATGAAAATTAGTGCCGTTTCGGTGAACAACTGGTTTGATTGTGGTAAAAAAGAAGTCTTGTTGGAAACAAATGCCATGTTACTCGACAAAGAAGGCTATGCTTCGTCCAATCTTCCTCATTACGATAATACCATTATTATCCATCCGGTCAGTATCGGTAGCAATTGCCAATTGAACAATTCTATCATCGGTCCTCACGTAACCATTGGGGACAATGTACGGATGGATTACGCAATTGTCAAAGAATCCATTATTGGAAGTTATGCCACTATTGAAGAAGTGGTGCTACAAAATTCATTGGTTGGTAGTGATACGGCAATCAAAGGGCTAAGTCAAAGTTTGAATATTGGTGACAATACCGAAATTGACTTTAGTTAGCGCTGTATATTGCCAATCCATTGGCGGTTAGCTCAAGATTCGAATATCTCCTTCCGAAATATGGATGGTTTTCAACTCATCTGTTTTTTGATGGATATCTACAGAGCCATTTTCCAAGCGGAGTACTCCTCGCGGACAGACCGCAGCACAAATACCACAGCCCACACAAGAAGCTCGAACCACATTTTGTCCGCGTTGGGCATAAGACCGTACATCAATACCCATTTCACAGTAAGTGGAACAATTGCCACAGGAAATGCACTGACCCCCGTTCGTTGTAATTCTAAATCGCGAGAAAAACTTTTGTTGAATACCCAATAGAGCAGCCATAGGGCAACCAAAGCGACACCAAACTCGACTTCCCATCAGCGGGTAAAATCCAACCCCCACAACACCAGAGAAAGCCGCTCCAACCAAAAAGCCATACCAAGAGCGAAGCGAACCTCCATCGATGAAGAAGGGATTCCAATTGCCGGTGAAAAAGGCGATAAGCACCAGAACAGCTACGATGGAAACGAAACCAATCAATAGGTAGGGGAGCAGATGATGACTTTGGGCAATGCTTTTTTTATTGGCCAATACAATGCTATTGACGAGTGCCGCCATGATCAAGACGATTACCAGAAAAGAGGTTTTGTTGATCCACAAATTGCCTTGTGCATTGAAATAGGAATATAAAACGGCTACCGTCATGATGGTGATAAAAACCAAAATACCGTGAATCAGCCAACGTTCGACTTTCCAAGCATTAAGCGATTTATTGGATAGATGGCGAAAGGGATCGCCCGCAGTTTCTGCCAAGCCACCACAACCACATACCCAGCTACAGTACCAACGTTTTCCATAAAAATAGGTGAGGGCAGGGGAAATTAATAAGAACATTAGAATCCCCCAGACCAACATGAAGAAGCCAATATTACCTGCACTCAGAAAATTGTTGATGTTCCAGTCGTAAAAGAAATAGTAATTCAAAGGCCACATGTTGGCAAAATTATTATAGGGCAAATTCATGCTCAACATAAACTCTGGCAAAAGAAAGGCAAAGCCCAACTGGAAAAACATGACCGAGATGGTCCGTACAATTTGATATTTGTTGTGGCGGTATTTTAAAATGAATTTGAAACCAAAAATCACAATGGCCACTGTGTAAAGTGTGCCATAAACAAACCACTCGCTTGCAGGTTGTCCTTTTAACAATTGGCTTAGAGGATCGAAGAGGCCAACCAAACCGGTATTGCCCTCCCCATTGAGCCCTAAATATTGAGGATACCAATAGAGGACAACGTAAAAGCCAGTGAGTACAATGCCCGTCACCCAACCTAGCACCCCTCGATTGGCCAGTCCGCTAAACCAGACGCCATTGTTTTTGATGCCAGCCCCTTGTGTCATATAAGCTCTCCAAGAATAGACGAATACGCCAATTGTCATGAGTCCAATGGAGCGATAAAGCCAAATTGTAGGATCGGGCAAACCTCCACCAAACCAGGCGACAAATAAGATGAGTAGGCCAATACTTCCAATCCCTACGGCTACTTTTTGGATATTATCTGAAAAAGGAGGAATCGGATTGGCGAGTGACATGCTGGTTTCTACTTGCTGATTCATACGAATAAGATTGGCTGGGTTTTAACAATTGGGTTTTGATCGAAATGGAGCTGAGTGCTTTGAAGAGTTAAGCCTTTAAAAAGGCGAAGACTTGATTCCAACTTCGACTTTTTTTGCTCTTTAGCGCTGGTCCACCTTGCTGTTGGTACTGTCGCAATACCTCGGCTTCATACTGATCGTAATACTCTGGATCGAAATTGGCCAGACTGAGATTTTCCAAAACGGTATTGATTGGCGTTCGCTCTTTGATCCATTTTTCACAAACTTCATGACGATAGCGAATGCCCATCAGATGGAAGCCGAGAATATGGTGCTGGGTTTTGTGGTAGACAATTCGAATGGCCTTTTGTCTGTCCGAATGTTCCCAATAAATCGATACGTGATCTTCGGGGGCTTTGGCCAAAACGGTTCCGTAAATTTGGTATTCAATATCGATAAACTTGGCAGAGTTGAACCAGATTCCTGGGTTGTAAGCTATTTTTTGTCCGCAAATATTATAAGCGACCGTTTCTCCCATCATCCGTCCAGTATACCAAATAGCCTCAATCGGGCGTCTGCCGGGAAGCGCTTCTCTCTGCTGAGCACAGTCGCCAATGGCATAGACATCTGGCGCACTGGTTTCCAAATATTCATTGACAAGAACGCCTCTTTGGGTTTCAATGCCTGAATTTTTGAGAAAGGCAATATTGGGCCTCACTCCAGCAGTCAAGCCCACATATCCACAATCAATGCGTTCTTCTTTGTTGGTGATGACCGCACAGGCATTGCCATTGCCATCATCAAGGATTTCTTTTAACTCTGTTTCCAGTCTCAAGTCAATTCCACTTTCTACGATATGACGATTGATCATTTCAGATTCTTCCGGAGGGAGCACACCGTTCCAATAGCTTCTTTCTCTTACGAGAAAAGTAACTGGAATATGGCGAGAGTGGAACATTTCGGCCATTTCAATGCCAATCAATCCACCTCCAACAATGACCGCATGCTCTAAGCCTTTGCTGTGGCGCTCCATTGCTTCTAGGTCTTGATAGGAATACAATCCGTGAACTTTGTTGAGATCCTGACCGGGCCAACCGAATTTATTGGGCGTTGATCCACAAGCAATAATCAGTTTGTCATAAGCTAGGGTTTGACCATTACCCAGTTGCAGTTCATGCTTAGCCGTATCAATGTGATTGACGTAAGCCCTCAGTAAATCAATTCGGTTTTTCTCCCAAAACCATTTTTCGTAGGGTTGGGTATCCCGAAAACGCATGTGTCCCATGTAGATGTACATCAATGCAGTGCGAGAGAAGAAGTAATCTGTTTCGGCAGAAATTACGGTGATTTTATGATTGCTCTTTTTTCGGATGAAACGAGCAGCAGTAATTCCGCTAATGCCATTTCCTATGATTGCAATATGCATATGAAAGGATAGATTGATTTTTTATTTTGTTTTTCAGATCAAGTTTTATGCCTTGATTGGTGACGTCGGTAACGTATAAAATTCACTACAGTGAAATATCTGGAAATGTTTT
>JBCCSR010000628.1:0-4246 GCA_039199865.1 Bacteroidota bacterium | reverse complement strand
TCTGACTTGCCGGGCATCCCCAGAGTAGGTAATTTCAGACTAAAATTGACATTATTTCCATCAATTTTTAGATCGTGAATCATATTCATGGATACCAAGTCATGATCTGAGTTGGGCGCCTTAATTTTACTGAGAATTTCGACTATTTTGGTTTTTTCTATGGCCATTTTCGCAATTTTGGTGGCTAATTTGCCGGAGGCTCCAATAATTCCGGCGAAAATACAAACAAAATATGGGACCAAACAGTTTTTGAAAAGATTTACAAAGTGGTCTCCAGGCACTTAGAGGTAGAAAAACAAGCACTTTTTTCCTACATTTGCAGCGCGATGAAAGTCTACAACAATTTAGCAGATTTACCAAAGTTCAACCAAGCAGTCGTCACCATCGGAAGCTTTGATGGGGTCCATACGGGTCACCAAAAAATCATTGAACAGGTAAATCGTCTGGCCAAGTCCATTAGCGGAGAAAGCATTTTGATTACCTTTCATCCACATCCCCGACATTTTCTCTATCCTGATGGCCATTCCCTCAAATTGCTCAACACCATTGATGAAAAGGCCCAATTGGTTGAATACTACGGTATTGATCATTTAGTGGTTGTCCCCTTCAACAAAAAATTTTCCCAGCAAAGTCCCGAGGCTTACATCGAGGATTTCCTAATGGCCCTTTTCAATCCGGCCTATGTCGTGATCGGTTATGATCACAAATTTGGAATGGACCGAAAAGGCAATATCGCTTTGCTTCAGCAATACGCCAAAGAAGGGCATTTCAAAATTGTAGAGATTGAAAAGCAGGAAGTGGAGGATATTGCGGTTAGCTCTACCAAAATCAGACAAGCCATTCAGAAGGGAGATGTCAAAGCCGCGGCCCAACTGCTAGGACATCCCTACACCTTAAGTGGTACAGTCGTTCACGGACAAAAAATTGGTCATTCTATCGGTTTTCCAACCGCTAACGTCGAACAGAACTATCCGCACAAACTCATCCCTCCCTTTGGCGTTTATGCAGTCCGGGTAGCTCATCGAAATCAAAGCTATCACGGAATGCTCTACATCGGAAATCGGCCTACCCTGACCAAAGACAATAAACCGACCATTGAGGTCAATATTTTTGACTTTGACAAAAATATTTACGGCGATCGATTGCAATTGGAGTTTGTTGACTACATCCGTCCGGCTTTAAAATTCGATGGACTCGAAGCCTTGTCGCTTCAACTTGGGAAGGATAAAATCTCCGCCAAACAATTGCTAGCAGCAAGTCAACTGAAGACCACTTCGGTCAAAAAAAAAAGACCTGAAGTAAAACCTAAAGTAGCCATTGTCATTCTCAACTACAATGGCCACGACTTTCTACAACAATTTATACCCTCCATTCAAAAAAGTACTTACGATCATTTCGAAATCCACGTAGCAGACAATGGTTCCACGGATGATTCCCTGGCCATGTTGGCCAGAAATTTTCCGGAGATTGAGGTGCATGACTTAAAGCAAAATCACGGTTTTGCTCAAGGCTATAATGAGGCACTGGAAATGGTGAAGGCCGAATATCTCGTACTGCTCAACTCAGATGTCGAAGTAGAGCCCAATTGGATTCAACCCGTCATTGAGCTGATGGAATCCGATGAAACCATCGCCGCAGTACAGCCTAAAATTAGGGCCTTCCACCAAAAAAGTCACTTTGAATATGCGGGGGCTGCGGGAGGATGGATGGACCACTTGGGCATTCCTTTTTGTCGAGGCCGCATCTTTGGTCATTTAGAAAAAGATGAAGGACAATACAATCAGAGTGAAGAGATTTTCTGGGCTTCTGGAGCTGCCTTTTTCGTTCGTTCCAAATTGTTTAAAGCCATTGGTGGCTTTGATGGAGATTATTTTGCTCATATGGAGGAAATAGATTTGTGTTGGCGACTCAAAAGAGCGGGATACAAGATTATGGTTCAGCCAAAATCCATTGTTTATCACGTTGGTGGTGGTACTCTAACATACGGAAGTCCCAATAAAACCTTTCTCAATTTCCGCAACAGTTATTACACTTTGGTGAAAAATCTAGAAAGCCATCGTTTGTGGTGGGTTGTCCTTATCCGCTTAATTATCGATGCAGTGGCGGCCCTTCAGTTTTTATTGCGAGGCAAATTTGCTCACATTCCAGCAATTATTAGAGCCCATTGGACTTTCTTTAGCCACATTGGCAAAGTCAGAAAGAAACGACGTTACTATCAAGAGCTCGTCGAAAAAACCAGTATCCAAAGTCGTCCCAACCAAACGGGCATTTACCACAAAAGTATTGTATTGCAATATTATCTGCGCGGAAAAAAAACCTTTAAAACCCTCAAATGGTAAGTCGCCATTGATCTGTTGACTATGAAAAAAAAAGTGTCCATCCTTTTCGAAGACGATCACCTCGTTATCCTCAACAAACCCGCCAACTATTTGAGCATCCCCGATCGTTTTGCTCCCGCTCAAGCAAACCTCCTGGGCTATCTGAGGAATCGACAGGAAGAAGTCTTCGTTGTTCATCGCATCGATCGAGAAACCAGCGGCATCATCTGTTTTGCCAAGACAGCGGCAGCGCACAAATCACTCAGTCAACAATTTGAAAATAGGACGGTCAAAAAAATATATCAAGTCCTGGTAGAAGGGCATCTTCATCAAAACGAGGGAGCAATCGATCTACCAATTGCGCCCAGCAAATCAAAGGCAGGCAAAATGGTCATTGCCAAAAGAGGCAAAGCTTCCCTCACGGAGTATCGACTATTAGAAACCTTCAAACATTATTCTCTTTTGGCTGCTGACATAAAAACGGGGAGAACACATCAAATCCGCGTCCACTTTGAAGCCATTGGGTATCCACTAGCCGTCGACGCCGTTTACGGTCGAAAAGCAGAATTCTACCTTTCCCAGGTCAAACTTAAAAAATACCGCCCCAATCGACTGGAAGAAGAACGACCGTTGATGAGTAGGACGAGTCTACATGCCTATGAGCTCCAATTGATGCATCCAGTCAGTGGTGACAACTTGACTTTTCAGGCACCACTCCCCAAAGACTTTAAGGCCGTACTGCAACAACTCCGCAAATGGGGCAAATGATCCTTTAGATTACAGCGGCTAAAAAAGCAATATCTCCCTCTCTTTGAAGTCCGTTTGGCTATCCCTTCCCAAATAGAATTCCCATTTCCCATTTCTCCCTAGAGCCTTCCCAAACAGACCTATCGCTCTAAAAATCCTTGTAATTCCTCCAAAATGCTGGCAACATTGAAGCAACACTTTATGCCAAAAACAGGTAGTGTTCATCAAATTTAGCTTACCCAAAACAGAAAATAATGAGGAAAATCAGAGTCGCTTTTATTGCCGATATGCTAGTGGAGAATCTAGACGGAGCGATCCGTACCATGTATCATCTGATCCATCGCATTCCGAAGGATCAATTTGAATTTTTATTCTTATGTGGTACCCCTCCCAAAGAAGACATTGGCTTCGAAATAGTCGCTCTGCCCACGACTCCCCTGCCCATCAACCTTTCCTACAACATGGCCATTCCCTTTTTGGCCGAAGGCAAAATGAAACGTTCCCTTCAGCACTTTCAGCCCGATATCCTCCATATCTCTACACCTTCTCCTTTGGGACATTATGCGCTAAACTATGGCCATGCCAAGGGAATCCCGGTGCTCTCCATCTACCACACTCACTTTCTCACTTACGTAGACTATTATCTACGGAAAGTCCCCATGATGATTCCTCCCATCAAACAAAAGATCATTCAATACACCCAGGCCTTTTACAATCGATGTCAACTCACTCTGGTTCCCACCCCAAGCATCATCAATGAACTGGCCGCTTATGGTGTCAAAAAAAATAAGATGCTATTGTGGCAAAGGGGCATTGATAAAAAACTATTTCATCCCAGCAAAAAAAATCCGTGGCGAATGAGACAAATGCTTGGAAATGATCGGCCCCGTTTGCTTTTTGCCAGCCGACTGGTCTGGGAGAAAAATCTGGAAACATTGATTCGGATCTATCGAGAAGCAGCGGCCCAACAATTGGACTACAATTTCATCATCGTTGGCGATGGAGTCGCCAAGGCTGCTTTAGAAGAAGCGATGCCCAAAGCCCATTTTCTTGGACACATTGAACATCAAGAACTTGCTCAACTCTATGCTTCTGCCGATGTATTCCTATTTCCTTCAGATACGGAATCCTATGGAAACGTAGTGATCGAAGCAATGGCCTCTGGCCTCCCTTGCGTCATT
>JBCCSR010000627.1:0-4253 GCA_039199865.1 Bacteroidota bacterium | reverse complement strand
GAGGATTTCTTTTCCAATCAACCCCTCTTTCGAAAAGTCGAAACCACTAGCATTGGTGTTCAAACTTTGAAAATCAATGATATCGATCAAACCAATGCTAGGGGTCAATCCCCACAAGCCACCGCCACCACCGCCATCGTAAACGCGAACCGCAATCACATTTTCTGCATCCCATTTCACCGCAGGATGATCCGCAGCGATGACATAACGCCTCAAAACATCATAAAATCCCAGAGCACCCTCCGGGTGATCGGGAAACCTGCCCGTACTACCAATGTTTACTCCATTCAAGTAAGTCGCATCAATGTCATCTACGCGCGCTACGATAATGCGCAAGCTATCCTTTAGGAAAGATGCGTCGCGTAGGGAATTGGGCAATTGAAATTTGATGCGATACCAAGAATAACCGTTGTAACCATCATAGCCCTGGTTTTCATAAATGGTATTGCCTTTAATGGTTGCCCAATCACTATCGTCAAAATCAGGACTGGCCCAACCGGGATCATCCCCCGTTTTAAATTTCCAGTCTTCCAATTGAATTTGAGCAAGGACGGCCGAGGGAAGCACAAATAACACAATAGCCGGGAGGAGCAAAGAACGGACTTTGCTTTTCGATAAATCAATAAAGTGAATCATAAGTAATGCTTGACTATTTTATTCTAAAACCAAAGGGGCCGGTGGTTCTGCTTCTTGAATAGCCTGAATGAATGCCCTATAATCCAGATAATCTTTCAAAATCCATTTCACTCCCTGCGCCTGCAACACTTCCCAATCTCCTTTTCTACGAATGCCCACGAGGGGGATCTGCATATTTCTGGTCGTTTTGGCATCCCAAACGGCATCGCCAATATAAACAATTCGTTCGATAGTATGTCCAGCCAGTTCAACCTGATCAATCACTTCCTGAATAATGTCTTCCCGACAGTTCTTTCCATCGGCAAAACTCATAAACAATTGTTCGGTTGCAATACCCACGAAAGCCAATTTGGTCAGGGCGGGTTGCCGCCATCCCCCAGTGGCGATCCCACACAAATACTGCCCATCGGCGAGCAATTTTTCCATGGTTTGACGAGCATGAGGCACTTGATGAAATTCCTGTGGATGGGTTTTGCGCTTTCGCTGAATGGTATCCAAAAAATGAGCTTGAAAGGTGGATTCTTCTTCCGCTTTGGGAAAACGATCAAACTGCTGATGAAAGGCCGTCCGAAAAATGACGTGATCCGTTACGTGGGGATAGACGCGCCAATCAATACTAGGAAAGGGCTTTCCAAAAACCGCTTGGTAAGACTGAGAAAAACACACACTATCTGCTTTATTGGAATAAACTAAAGTGCCATCGATATCAAAAATAATGAGGGTTTTGGCCATTGTTTTCTTTGTTTGTGATTGGATGTTTTTTTTGCTAAAAATAGCATGCACTACTTGGTAATCGGTCCACACTCTAAAGCAGCCTAGCGCTAAGGATACCAGAACTCAAATTCCAACTGAATTCCATCCTGGTCTTGTTCTTTCATCAGATTGGAAACCGCTACACCGAGCAAGCGAACCGATCCGGCCTCCTCCCAATGTTGTTGTAAAAGTTCTTTTACCGTTTGTTGAAAGGGCAGCCATTCTTTAATTTCTCGGCTAAAGGTTTTGCTTCGGCTTAAGATTTGGAAATCAGGCGTTTTCATTTTTAAAGAAATGGTTCGACCATAATTATCTGTCTTGTCCATGTATTTGAACACCCGCTCGGCAATCGGTTCGATGCGTTCCCACATTTGAGCGAAAGTGGTCAGATCATCCGAAAAAGTTCGCTCTGCCCCGATGGACTTACGTTTGCGGTTGGGATTGACGGGGCGATTGTCTTCCGCGCGAACAATTCGGTAATAATAGCGGCCCACCTTTCCAAATCGCTTTACCAATTCCAACTCGGTCAGCTTTTTCAAATCTTTTCCCGTTTTTAATCCCATCCGGTGCATTTTCCCGGCCGTCACTTTTCCTACCCCGTGAAAACGTTCGACGGGTAGCACCTCTAGAAAAGGAATGGCTTCTACGGGAGTGATGACCTTCATTCCATTGGGTTTGTTGATGTCCGAAGCAATTTTAGCTAAAAACTTATTGAAGGAAACACCAGCTGAAGCGGTAAGTTGAGTTTGGGTAAAAATGAGTTGCCGAATATCGCGAGCAATATGAGTAGCCGAAGTCATGTCTTTCTTGTTTTCGGTGACGTCCAGATAAGCCTCATCTAAAGAAAGCGGTTCAACCAAATCCGTATACTGATGAAAAATAGCCCGAATCTGTTGAGAGACAGTCCGGTACACCTCGAAACGAGGAGGAACAAAAATGAGATCGGGACACAAACGAGCGGCCGTGATACTGGGCATTGCCGAACGCACTCCGTATTTTCTGGCTTCGTAGCTAGCCGCCGCTACCACCCCTCTTTTCTTACTTCCCCCCACGGCAATAGGCCTTCCCCGCAGTTCGGGACGGTCTCTTTGTTCTACAGAAGCGTAGAACGCATCCATGTCGATATGTATAATTTTGCGCACCAGAGCGTTGAGGCTTGTTTGGCAAAAATAGCCAAAAAAATGATGGCAAAACGATCTGAACCCCCAATAGTTGGGACAAAAAAGGGCCAGAAAATCAAATGCTGAGCTAAACTAAAAATACCTCGGAGTGACCATTCGCTTGGCTTCAAAATTCATATCATACCCCAACATCACTTCAAAGGAACCATCGGCATAAGTCTGGAGACTGGTGATCGAATAATCGTAGGAAAGGCCAATGCGCATGCCATTGCGCAAATAAAAAGCCGCCCAAATGTCAATAGAGTCGAAGGAACTATTGCCCCCAAATTGTTTGGCCTCAAAGGCAGAACGAAAAGAAGCACCCAACCACAAACTTTCATAAAACAAGAAGGAAATGTCCAAATCAAATTCGGTAGGAGCTCCTACCCTGTTCAAACTGTTGGAAGCCTGTGACAATCCACCCAACAAACCCACACTTTTAATCAAGATGGACGGTTTGAAATACAGGGCATCCCCATTGATGGGAAAGGCAGCACCAGCACTGAAGTAATAGTGACGATAGTATTTGGCCCATTTGACCGTAGAATCGGTGACATCTCGGCGCAAATCCCACGAGATGAGTCTTGGCACCGAAAAACCGACATAATATTTTTGACTGTAATAAAAAATTCCTGCACCAAAATTGGGAATCCAAACCACGGGGGTGTCCTCCCGAAAGACTTCATCCAAAGCTCGAGGATCGCGATAGCGCAAATCCGTCCAATCCGCACGCCAATGCATCGCTCCTGCTTGCAAACCGATCGATAATTTTCCGCTACCAAAATCCACTCGATAAGCATAGCTGACAAAGGCAGAAGTAGAGCCCGTCGATCCAATTCTATCATTTACAACGCTCAACCCAAGTCCAACCCTTTCCTTGAAGGGGCTATGGATGGTAAACGATTGAGTCACGGGTGCGCCGTCAATGGCCCACCATTGGTTTCGATACAATAAACGCACTTGCAGATATTCTGGACTTCCTGCGAAGGCAGGATTAAAAGCCAGGCTATTAAACATATACTTGGTGAACATGGGATCTTGCTGTGCAGTAGCTGGAAGGTACAGCGTCCCTATCAAGACGAGTAATAGTGTAATTTTTCTCATTTTTCGCTTTATGTTCAAAAATGACATGAGCAACGTATCAATAGACCAAAAATCATGCCTCTTTGCCTCCCTTTTAGGGGCCAAATAAGCAGTCGCTCATCCAATCTATTATACCAATATTGTACCTTATTTTAACGAGCTATCCCGTAGATCTACTCATCGTCGATCTGATCATGGCCAAGGTGATAGGGCATCAACAACAACACCCCAAACAAAATGCATTGTTCGAGGTGTTGAAAGAGGTCATTTTAAGTGAAAAATCAGACCAGACCCCCCTAATCCAAGATTCCACTCAAATGACCATATTTTAAATTATTTTCATTCCAGTAAGCTATCGATGAATCTGTACATAACCACTATACTGATTGCCCTCTCCATCCTCGATCACGTAAAAGTAAGTTCCATCCGGTAAATCTTTCCCTTCCCAGCGACCATCCCATCCCTGATCATTGGTGTAGCCCCTCGACCGGAACACTTCGTTCCCCCAACGATTGAAAACCAAAACGGAGTTGTTGGGGAATCGCTCGATGCCTCTGATTTGGAAGAAATCGTTGACACCGTCACCATTTGGAGAGAATCCACTAAAGATGGTCAATTCAT
>JBCCSR010000626.1:0-4256 GCA_039199865.1 Bacteroidota bacterium | reverse complement strand
GTATTACTTTCCGTTTCTAGGCTGTATGAAAGTTACTTTCGACGAATTTCCAATCGACATCATCTTGCAAGATAATAATCATTGCAGATACAATGCCAGTGTTTTCTGGAAAATCGATAACTCTGAGTATTTTCCAAGGGTAAAATGCAGATATTGAGGCACTGTCACTGAGAAACTCGAGATGCATATGCGCATCTCTGGTTACGCATATAATCCAAAGGAGTCTCCGTGAATTTTGAAGCAGTGTTTTTCTCGGTTGCATAAGTTGGGCTGGAAATCTTCTTGACTGAATTTAGTTTGTAATGTTTCTGAAGCATATTGCTATATAACACAAAATCCTCATAGAATGGAAGCAACCCGGTGCGTCGGAATCTATTTCAGGTAACCTTCGAATCTAACTTCGAAACACAGTTGTTAATGAAGCAGATGACAAAGCACTCTTAAAAAATATTTGATGTCAGTCACCCGGTTCTGGAATCAGCTCAGCGGACTTTACCTTCTGATACAATTGTCAACACCGATATCGCAATTTGGTATGGATAAAAATAACTGGAGTTGGTAAAAATCTATCGGCTCTGAAAACGTCAGAGGTTTTTTCCAGCATTTTGTCGAATTCAATACCAGTTTTCTCCCCGTTAAAATTATTTTCAGGGTCTTTTGTAACGTAACTGGTTTCATTTTCCGACCAAAATGTGTTTAATTCAAGAAACCAGTCGTTCATTCATTTTTCTAATATCACCTCCGACAGTGAGGCTAAAACTCTGCATTCTTCCTTGAAAATTCAGAGTACTTTCTCGAATCGTTTTTTTTACCATTTACAAGTAGCTAATGGAGTCATAAATATATTTTTTTTGCTCAGTGTTTTGTCTTCACATTTGGAGGTGGCGGCGGCGGAATTAAATCTGATTTAGCTTTCTTGGATTCTTGTGCTTTCGATGTATCGATTTCCTCCAAAGTTTTAATGTCATCAATAAGGAGATTGCCATCAGCAAGGTAGCCCAAAAAAAGACCAAATTCGGTTTTTTCCTTCTTATCGACTAATAGATAATACATCACCAAAGGGCTGTTTTGTGTAGGTAACTTACCATTAGGCACGGTACTGATTTCAACTGCTCCCGGGTTTTTATTAGAAAATGCGTTGAGACGATGTAGCTTTTCCGTCAAGCCATCCTGTATTTTTCCTTCGTACCAAATGCCCAAGTCGTCGAATTTACCCTCCTTTAGGTACTCGATAAATGCTATGGACTTGGAATTGTAATCTTCATAGGATAACACCTTGGTTTCGGATTGGGAGAAACCAGCGTATAGAACAAGAAAAAATGCACATTGTGTAATCAATTGTTTCATGTTCCATTGGGTTTTAGCGATGAATTCCATAGTGAACTGAGTTTTGTCTAGTCAAAAAAGACCTCCTCCAATTTTCCCTTTTTATGCGCCCTTACGAATTTCTTGGAACTTGGTTCCAACATGATATTGTTCTTTTTATTCGCTGCGTAGTCCAAAAAAATCTTGGCGCCTTCCAGCTGTGACTCTCTTACATCTTCCTGTTCACTGTAGGTTTGGTCATCAATTTTGATGTTTTCCAGTAGCCTGCCCTTGTTTATTTTTTCGTTTAGAATGTAATTCATTACGGCGATCATATAAAAATACTGATGATTGGTTTTCGGATTCAGCGAATTGTAAAAATCTCCAAAAACGGGAACATTGATGCCGGTATCTTTGTTTTTCCAAAAATCAACAATCTTGCAGGCACTTAAAAACTCTTTTGACCTAAAGTCTTTTGGATTGTCGAAGATAAATTCCGTGGCATCAAACAACAGTTTTTCATACTGGTCAAATTCTGGATTGGTGTCGACCTTCATGAGTGCAAGTGCACCCGACAACTGTGAATGACAAAGGAATGGAAGAGTAGTTAAGAAAAGTAATATTAGATTCTTTTGCATTTTTTGTTTGAGTTCTAGAATTACGGATACAAGTAAGTCTTTATTGTTATGCAAAAATCAGGAAAAAAAGAATCTTTTTGTATACACCGCTAAAAGGAAAGGTGCTAATGTAAAAAACCCTCAAAATCAAATGATTAAGAGGGTTCTGGTACTCGAGGCGGGACTTGAACCCGCACGGCCACAATGGCCATTGGATTTTAAGTCCAACGTGTCTACCAATTCCACCACTCGAGCCTAAGTACTCCGAAGCGTTAGCGAAGGAGTCCAAAAAAAAAACTCCACCCTTGGTGACTGAGCGGAGTCGATGTCGAGCGAAAAACGGGATTCGAACCCGCGACCTCCACCTTGGCAAGGTGATGCTCTACCAACTGAGCTATTTTCGCATGAATAAAGAACATTCGCTTTTACAAGCGCGGATGCAAATTTAAAACAATTCTTCAATTTCAAAAGGATTTTCGGGCTGAAATTATCTAAGCGGATTGACGATTTCGAAACGAACGAAAACACATACTAAAGGTTTTTTAATGAGCAGGAATAGGTTGCAAGCCTTCCAGAAATGTTTTGTTTCGTTTTTTGCTCATTCAAATTGCTAAGCCCTTCTATCCAAGCCCATCTTTCATTTTGAATCGATACCATCTTCTTTCATCAAGTCAAAACCATACTCCCTTAGCATGGAGATGATAGGGATTGTTTTTTGGCCTTTCTCCGTTAGCGAGTATTCAACTCGTACTGGAACCTCTGGAATAATCTCTTTCACAATGAAACCATCTGCTAACAGTTCCTTTAGGTTTTTACTTAGCATACGGTCCGATAGCTGGGCAATGTTCTGTTTTAGTTCGGAGAAACGCCATGTTCGCTCCTTTAATCGCCACAAGATGGGCATTTTATAAGTCCCGCCAATCTTGGCAAGTACATATTCCACTGGTGTGTAATACCTTCTATTGTTCTTTAAAAATTGAGGCATACTTACATAAATGTTAGTTGCTAACAAAAGTAGTCATTCCTTAGCTGGATTGGTATTCTATATATCTTTCCAAAGCGATGTTTTTTGGAAAAATAATTGAAGGTGTATTGCAACAGATTTCCAACTAAACCGCATCTCTGGGAATTTTTCAAAAACAAAAATCGAATCGAAATGACTACACAAGTAATAGAGGACGAAAATTATGTGCACTTTCATGGTGCGCCTAGCAAAGGTAGAATTCTGATGGTGGCCAGCAGTCCTGCTACCTCTGAACAAACCGGATGGCCTATTGGATTCTGGGCCTCCGAGCTAACCCATCCTCTGCATGTTTTTCAAGAAGCAGGATATGAAATTGAACTCGTATCCACTGAAGGCGGAAAACTCCTGATGGATGCCTATTCTGACCCAACCGATGCAAGTGGTTATTCCGCTAGTGATGTGATTACCTTGGGCTATATGCAGCAAGATGCCTTCATTGAGCAGCTGGCAAATACCAAAGCTATCAGTGAAGTCCTTGCCAAAGACTATGATGCCATATTTTTAGTAGGAGGACAAGGTCCGATGTACACATTTAAGGACAACACAGATTTGGAGAAGCTTTTCTCGGATTTTTATGAGTCTGCAAAGCCTGCCGCTGCCGTATGCCATTCAACTACCTTGTTGTTGACCGCCAAAAAAAGCAACGGAGAACTATTGGTTTCTGGAAAGACCTGGACGGGTTTCGCGAACGCAGAGGAGGATTTTGCAGATCAAGCCGTTGGGATGCAAATACAGCCTTATCGTATTGAGGACGAAGCCAAAAAGTTGAAGGGTACTACGTTTAAAGTAGCTGCACCTTTTTCTTCGTATGCTATTGCGGATGGAAATCTCATTACAGGTCAGCAACAGAACTCGGGCGCCGCTGCCGCACGAATGGTTGTAACGCAGTTGACATCATAACCAAGACATATTTTGATGAAATTTGCATTCATAGGTATTGGAAATGTGGGGTTTGCCCTAGCGGATAACTTAGAGAAAAAGGGACATGAAATTGTGATTGGTCATAACAATCCTCAAAGTGAATCGGTCGTGCAGGCGGTTTCAAAGAACCCAAACTTCAAAATAGTGGATATGCAGAAGGCCATCGATGACAGCGATGCAGTCTTTTTGGCTACACCTTTTTCAGTAAACAAGACGCTTTTGAAAACCTTGGAATTTGAGACCCAAATCTTAATTGATTGCACCAACCCTGTGGGCAAAGGTATTTCACACGGGTTGGACAGTCAGATTTCTGGTGCTGAAAAGGTACAAGAGTGGGCTCCCGGGGCCAATGTGGTCAAGGCCTACACCATCTATGGTTTTGAAAATTT
>JBCCSR010000625.1:0-4259 GCA_039199865.1 Bacteroidota bacterium | reverse complement strand
TTCAATATTGCTTCTTATGCTTTGTTGACCATCATGTTGGCCCAAGTTTGCGAACTCGAACCGGGGGAGTTTGTTCATTCCTTCGGAGATGCTCACCTGTATCTCAATCATTTGGAACAAGCCAAACTCCAGCTCAACCGAGAACCTCGTCCTTTACCCAAAGTAATTTTAGACCCTAATGTCAAATCCATTTTTGATTTTGAATATGAACATATTCAATTGATCGACTACAATCCACATCCTCGAATTAAAGCCCCAGTTGCCGTCTGAGTCTAAAACCAACCATGTCCCATACTCAACCACATACGGATCAGGAGCTTTTCCAGTTATTGCAAGAAAATAAAGAAGAGGCGGTAACGGAATTGTTTCGACGGCATTATGTCTATGTTTGCAAGTCCGCTTATCGCATCATTGGCAACGAAGCCATCGCGGAAGATTTGGCGCAAGACGTATTTTTGGGGCTTTGGAAAAGACGAGCCCAACTAAATATCAAAACCTCCGTAAAAGCCTATCTCAAAAAAGCAGTAACCAACAAGGCCCTAAATTATATTCGGGATCAAAAGATGAAATTTACCGATACGGAGAAAATGCCAGAAATGCCTGCTAAAGCGGTCGGTATACATCAAGAGTTGGAAAAAGAAGAGTTAGAGCAAGTCATTCAAAAGGCCGTTAATCGTTTGCCCGAACGATGTCGGATTGTTTTTTGCTTAAGTCGTTTTGAAGAGCTATCTTATCAGGAAATTGCGGATCAATTGGAGATTTCCATCAAAACGGTTGAAAATCAGATCTCCAAAGCCTTGAAGTTTTTGCGCGCAGAACTGATTGCTTATCGGAATAATTGAGGGCTTTGCAGAAAAATAATTTGTATTGATTATCAGTAGTTTAGGTATTTACTTAAAGCGTCATTTGACCTCTGCTTTACAAAAATATTGATTTAGTGAAAAAAAAAGAATTTTCGTAGGGGGCATTGTTTAAATTAGTGTCTCGTCTTGTGAATATAAGAATGGAAAATTCAGGAATGAAAGAAGAAAACGTAATCATCTTAGCACACAAGCGCTTGGAAGGGACCATCAGCGCTGCGGAAAGAAGGCGACTCTCCGATTGGGAGAACGCTTCTGCTGAGCAGTCGGCTTTTGTCGAAGAGATCGAGTTGGCTTGGGAGTTGAGTAAATCGACTGACTTTGCTTTTCAACCCAATCTCGATGTAGCGATGAGCCGCTTCCAAAAGAGCCTGAAAGACGAACAAAAGGTAGTACTACTCAATCCTACAGGCTTCGTCCGACGCAGAGTACTGGCTGTCGCTGCCATCGCTGCTGCCATTGCCGGAGTTTTGTTTGTTTGGAACCCTTTCACTGCCAGCCGAAACTGGCAGGAAGTGGCCACTACACAAGGAGAGCAGCGAAAAGTGGAGCTCGCCGACGGAAGTGTAGTTTGGCTCAACGGCGAATCGACGCTTTCCTATCCCCAAACCTTTGGATCAAAACGCCTTGTCCGTTTGTCGGGAGAAGCATTTTTTGATGTCGCCAAAGATGCAGATCATCCCTTCGTGGTCTCCGCGAATGGAGCGGACATCAAAGTGCTTGGAACTTCTTTTAATGTAAGATCCGTAGCAACAGAGCAAAAAGTGGTGGTTGCCGTTCGCTCTGGTAAAGTTCGATTTGAGGTCCACAACAGTAGCCAGAGTTGGTTGCTGACCCAACACGATAAGTTTACTTTTGATCTTGCCAGAAAGCGCTTCTCTCAGGAAAAAGACGATACCGAAAATGATTGGTCGTGGTTTAGTAAGCAATTGCAATTCAAAAAGACCAAACTTGGCCAAGTCCTTCAGGCGCTTGAGCGACACTATCGACTCCAAATCGAATTGTCAAACAAGGATTTATATGAGTGTCGTAGTTACAGTGGGAAGTTTGATCATGCCAAGATCGAAGACATCCTTTCTGCTTTAGAAACTACTCTATCACTAAACGTGGTCAAACGCAATGATGGTTCTTATTTGTTGAAAGGAGGTACCTGTCAGCAACGATAGACTTTTCTTTTCCCAGGGCACAGTCGGAATTCCGACCATTTTATCACTGGTTGACAATAAAAGCTACACAACTTTTATACTTATTATGTAGTTTTATACTCAAATTGTCTGTGGTAAGTTTCTTATTGGGCTTGCCTTTAAGTAGAATGTGCATAAATCAGGGTTTGGATGGTCAGACTTCAACTATTTTTGGCTTTGTTCCTCCTGGCGTTTGCTATGAACGCCCAACCCCTTCTGGACAGAAAAATTACCTTTGCAGCTGAAAATGAAGCTCTAGAATCAGTGCTCTACCGATTGGGGGAATTGCCAGGTATTGCCTTGGCATTCAGCAATGAAATCTTACCAAAAACACACAAGGTATCCCTTCCCAAAACTATCCGAACGCTTCGCTCCACCTTACGGCAATTGTTTCGCCATACCAATATTCATTACAAAGTCATTGGTGGACAAATTGTACTTTATCATAAAAAGCGGAAATTGAAAGAGTACATCTTGAGTGGTTATGTCGAAGATATTCAGACCGGAGAAAGATTGATTGGCGCCAATATTTACCTTCCCGAATACAACGTGGGGACTTCCTCTAATGCCTATGGCTTCTACAGTATTCGCCTGCAAGAAGGAAAGAAGCTGATCAACTACTCTTATTTAGGCTACCAAAAACAAACCGATACCATTCAGTTGAGGTCAAACGTGGTACAAACCATTTTATTGAAACCTTCACTAACCTTGAATGAGGTAATTGTTACTGCTAGGGATACTACTTTGCCCTCCATTTCTATTTTCTCTTCGACTATCTCTCCCGACGATATGAAAAGACTACCTGCCGTGGGGGGAGAAAACGATGTGATTCGTTATGCTGCTTTCTTGCCGGGAGTTCAAACGGGGGCAGATGGCGTAGGAGGCATGAATGTCAGGGGAGGAAGTGTAGATCAAAACATGATTTTACTGGATGGGGTCACGGTCTACAATCCATCGCATCTCATCGGCGTATTTTCTATTTTTAATCCTAGTGCAATTAAGAGTGCGAATTTGATCAAAGGACGTTTTCCCGCAAGATATGGAGGGCGCTTGTCTTCTTTCTTGGACATCCACACTAAGGATGGCAACAACAAAAGATGGGGAGGAGAAGTGGGACTGGGATTGAGCGCAATGAAGTTGTCTATCGAAGGTCCTCTAATTAAAAATAAGAGTTCATTGTTTGTAAGTGCCCGGACTTCTCCTTTGAGTTGGCTCATCGAACCCGTATCCAGACGAATCAAAGAACGACGCAACCAGGAGGGCTTTACTTCTTACCAATTTCACGACATCAATGCCAAATGGAATTACTCTTTTTCGGACCAAGACAATATTTATGTCAGTTTTTATCGAGGAGGAGATGCGTATCAGGATCGAGGGCGAGTCAGATACACTGTCAATAGCATTTATTTTAATGAAGACCTTACCGCTCAAGATTTGTCCTGGGGAAATACAATTGGTGCTTTCCGCTGTAATCACGTATTTGGCAATCGACTCTTCTTAAACACCAGTTTGACCTACAGCAAATATCATTTCGAATCGGAAGGGGGCTTTTACCACACCGATACCTTGATTACGGATGGCTCCGTTGTCAACGAGGCTTTGCTCAGCCATTTTAGTTCTCGCATAGAAGATGTAGGAGCTAAAATGTACTTCGATTACAAGCATTCTCCCCATCTCAATATGCATTTTGGCGTAGATTACACCCGGCATGCCTTTACTCCCGGACTTGCAGCCAATACCTTTAATCTGGAACTTGATTTTGGCGATTTTACCGTTTTGGGAACCCTCTTTGATACCCTGAATAATCCGACTATCCCGGCCCATGAATTGGCCATTTACTTAGAGAATCATTGGACCATTGGGCAAAAATTAAAATTCAACCTAGGTCTACGTAGTTCTAGTTTTTTGGTTCGAGATAGAAGCTACCACGCACTTCAGCCCCGCCTTGATGTCAGCTATGATTTGACCGATCAAATGCAGATTCATGCCGCTTATTCTTTTATGCAACAATTCCTTCACTTATTGACGACTTCTGGAGTGGGGTTACCAACGGATTTGTGGGTGCCCTCTACCCAAAATATCAAACCTCAGAGTTCTGCTCAATTTGTTTTTGGCTGGGGGTTTCGAACAAAAAATCAGTTTTGGATCAATGTTGAAGCCTATTACAAACGCTTAAATGACATTATTGATTTTGCCTCGGATAGTTCACTGGGAC